>NZ_JAHAJN010000008.1 GCF_018372215.1 Negativicoccus succinicivorans
GTCTTTTTTGTGTAATGTGATATAATGTAATTGAATAGCGGTAATCCTACGGGGGAGCCGCGGGGACTTGCCTACGTGGATGAGTACGCAAGTCCTTTTTAATTTTCAAATGTTGAACTTCGTAAAAATCGAGGTTTTCACGAAGCTAAAATACTGAACTTCGTAAAAAGTAGCATTTTCACGAAGTTAGGATAATTGCTTATGTCATAAAATCGCCAAAACATGAAATAAAGAGAACCCTTATTTCATAAAATCGGTGAAATCTGACATATGGAAATTTTAACTTATTTTCTATATGCGGTATGTGAATAAATTGCACATACTATAAAAGGGGTGAGAACGATTGCAAAAGCGAAGATTGCTATTATGCTTGTTGCCGCTATTCTTGGCGGTCTTTTTATTTGGTGGTTATTCGGTGAAAGCGGCTCCGGTGACATTGACGGCGGAGGAATGGCAGACGTTAACGTCAGAATTGAACGCGCTCGAAGCGAGAACGAGCGAGCGAGAGAATTTAATCAACGAATTGAGGGCAGCATCGGGCGGCTTGAATACGAGCAACAACGAATTGAAAGCGGAGCTGGAACGGTTGAAAGTGTTGCAGATCGAGCAGAGGCGATCCTTAACGCGGACAGCGCGAGCATTGAAAGCGTCCGAGCGGTCGTTGATGCGGTGGAAGAAAGACGAGTTGAAAAAGCGGACAAGCCTTGAGCATAAAAAGCGGGCGTGGCAGATTATTGCGGTAGCCGCGGTAATTGCGGCGGCTGTGAAGTAGCGTTTGATTTAGAGATGTGTTAAATCAAAAAGGAGCAGGATTTTTACCTGCTCCGCTTTTTTTATTTGAAATAGTTTTCCCCCATTGTTCCCCCACGATAAAAGGCAACCAGCAACAAACGCCTATTTGCGGGTCTTTTTTAATCTATTCTTCTTATCGAGATCATAGGGAATCACGGCGCTGCAACCGACACAGCGAATGCGTCCGCGCCGACGTTCCACCTGACTTTGAAAAAGAGTCAGTTCTTTTTTGCAATACGGACAAATAATCATCATGGCAAGTTCCTCGTTTTTGTTTCCAGTATACGCAAGCGCCGAGAAAACGGCAAGTTTCTTTGACATTCCGCGGGCGCGCGACTACAATAAATAGTATTATGAGTATGAATAAGAAATAAAGGATGATGAGTATGTTTTCCTATCCCGTACGGGTACGTTTTTATCACACGGACGGCATGCAGGTCACGCACCATGCCAACTATATTTTATGGTTTGAAGCCGCGCGTGTGGAGTTTTTTCGTCAGGCGGGAATTCCGCTCGGCGACATGATACGCGATGAAATCGTCTTTCCGATTTTGCATGTGGAAGTCGATTACCACCATTCGTCTTACTATGATGATGAGCTTGAAGTTCATGCGAAAATCGTCAAGCTGACGCGGGCGCAAATCGTGTTCGCGTATGAAATCGTGCGTCCGAAGGACGGCGCGACCATCGTCACGGGCAAGACGAAAGGTACGTTTACATCGGTCGAAACGGGCAAAATCATACGCTTGCCGATGAAATACTATGAACGTTTGCAAACGATGATCGAACCGGGAGATGCCGAATGATCGGCGTTATCGATTCCGGCGTGGGCGGTCTTTCCGTATTGAAAGAGTTGCGGCAGGCGATGCCGCAGGCGGATTTTTTCTACTTGGGCGACACCGCGCGCAATCCCTACGGCACGCGAACGCCGGAGGAAATTAAAAAGTACTCTCTGCAGTTGGGGAAATGGCTGTTGGCGCGTGAAGTGACGGGACTGGTGGTCGCCTGTAATACAATTACCGTGCAGGCGCTGGATTTGTTGCGACGCGAATTGTCTATGCCGGTGATCGGCATGCAGACGGATGTCGCGTTGTTGCCCGCGGAAAAACGTGTGGCCGTGTTCGCGACGCCGGCGACGATCGCCAAGGGGAATTACCAACAATCTCTGGCCGAGCGTTATCCGGCAGTGGATGTGGTGGCGCACGCCTGTCCCGGCTTGGCCTCGGCGATTGAACACTATCGCCGTGAAGAGATCGGGCAGCTGCTGGAAGAATGCCGTCCGTTGCTTTCTGAATGTGATGCGGCGATTCTCGGCTGCACGCATTATCCGCTGGTCATAAGCGATTGGCAGGAACTTTCGCCGTCGTGCCGATTTATTGATCCGGCGCAGGCGACAGCGAAAGCGGCTCGCCACGCGTTGGGCGAGCAGGCGCAAGGCAGCGGGCGAACGGAGTATACATTTACGCAGGAAGGCCGTGCGGCCATGTGGGTTTCCCGCTTGTTCGGACCGAACGCCGCGGCCCGCCAAGTGACGATCGAGGAGTGAAGCAAAAATGTGGGGCTATTATGTATTAAATATAATTATTGCCGTTCTTGTTATTATCGCCGTTGTGCAGTTGCTGGCGGCGCTGCATGCGGCGCGGCAGGGCGATGCGAAGTGGAAGGTGTTCTTCCCCGGCGCGCGTCGCGGTGAACGCAAAGGCTATCGTCGCGCTGTTCCGGAACCGCCGCTGGTCGTTACGAAGGTGACGCCAAAGGCAGTGACGTTTGCAATCGAAGCGGCATTACGCAATATCGGTCGCCAACAGGGGACCGTGATGGATTGCTTCCCGCGCGCCTATTTACCGCAGGAACAGTATCCGTCATTACGCGTGGAGGCCTTCTTATCGCGAGCGGATGAACCGCGCGATGACGGGTATTGGGAAGCGTACCTTGTGCCGCGTAAAAAAGACGCGCTCTTGACCATTGTCGTTACTTTACGTTCATTGGACGGTCCGATCGCTACAGCTATTGGTGATCTTGGAGAATTTCCGATCGATGTGGTTTACAACGTGTACGGACGCAGCGATGCCCGCTATGAACGCACCCGCTTCCTTGTTTCCGGCACGAATTTGCGCCAGGCGCTGTTGCAGGAGAAAGGGGTACGCTGATGAACGAACAGATGAAACTCATCCCAATCCCGACGCGTATTTTGACGGCGGCGGACGACATCGCCGATGTCGTATATGAATACGGGCATTTTTTGATCGGACCGCATGATGTAGTGTGCGTGGCGGAAAGCGTAGTCGCGATCACGCAGGGTCGCTATGTGCGTCCGGAAGATGTGAAAGTTTCCTGGCAGGCGCGACTGATGAATCGCTTTGTGCCGGCGGAAGGTTCGATGTCGACTATTTACGGCATGCAGGCCGCGATGGACGCGGAAGGCGAATGGCGGATGCTCTTTTGGTTCATCGTTGGCTTTATCGCGAAACTGTTCGGCAAACGCGGCGTATGGTATGCGCACTGCCGGCAGGCATCCCTCGTTGACGATGTCACGGGAACGATGCCTCCGTTTGACAAATGCATCGTGTACGGTCCGGATGAAACGGATGCGGTTTGCGATGAAATCGCTGACCGCCTCGGTTGCCATGGCGCCGTGATTGCGGATGTGAATGATTTGAAGAAAAGCGCGGTACTGGGCACGAGCAAAGGTATCGACGCACAGGAAATCGCCCGACTTTTGATCGACAATCCGTTCGGCAACGCCAGCCAAAAAACACCGATTGTCGTCATTCAAAACTACTCCGGCGGCAAAGTACGTCCGACACTTCCGCAAGATTCGTTCACCGATACATTACCGCCGCCATTGCCGCCGCTTGACAAATCACAGAAATAGACGTACAATACTGACAATATCAAAAGATTTCAATGACCACGAAAAGGACATGACCGTCATTGCCCGGTAACTCAAGAGAAGAGCGTCACGGCTGCAAGCGCTCGTTACCACAGTGATTGTTACCGCCTTGGAGTCGCCGTTCGGAAATGAACGGCCGGGCAGACCCGTTATCACAATCGAGAGAATCCGTACGGATTAACTTGGGTGGAACCGCGAATTAACTTTCGTCCCATTTGGGGCGAAAGTTTTTTTATTGCAAAAGGAGCAGATATTATGGCAAAAATTCATTTGGCGGACGGCAGCGTGCGCGAGGTAGCAAACGAAAGCAGCTGGCTGGATGTCGCGAAAGCGATCAGCAACAGCATGGCGAAAAAAATGGTTGTCGCGAAAGTCGACGGTGAGTTGACGGACTTGTCGCGTCCGGTCGTCGACGGCGCGCAAGTCGAATTTTTTGACGGCGCGAGCCCGGAAGGCTTGCACGCGATCCGTCATACGGCGGCGCATATTATGGCGCAGGCGATTTTGCGCCTGTGGCCGGACACGAAACTCGCGATCGGACCGGCGATCGATAACGGTTTTTACTATGACATGGACACCGAGCATGTGTTCTCGCCGGAAGATTTCCCCGCGATCGAAAAAGAAATGAAAAAGATCGTGAAGGAAAACCACAAACTCGTGCGCGAAGTGATGAAACGCGACGCGGCGATGGAACACTTCAAAGCAGAGGGAGAGATTTATAAAGAAGAACTGATCCGCGATCTGCCGGCGGACGAAACCATTACTTTCTACACGCAGGGCGAATTTACCGACCTTTGCGCGGGTCCGCACGTAGTTTCGACCGGCAAAGTCAAAGCATTCAAACTGATGAGCGTCGCGGGCGCTTACTGGCGCGGCGATGAAAAAAATAAAATGCTGCAACGTGTCTACGGTACCGCCTTCGGCAGTCAGGAAGAATTGGATCATTACCTGTTCGTGCTGGCGGAAGCGGAACGCCGTGATCATCGTAAATTGGGCAAAGAACTTGATTTATTCAGCTTCCAGCCGGAAGGCCCGGGATTCCCGTTTTTCCATCCGAAAGGAATGGTTTTGCGCAACGAGCTGCTGGCGTTTTGGCGAGAGCTGCATCACGAATACGACTACGATGAAATTTCCACTCCGGTCATTTTGAATCGCGATCTGTGGATGCGTTCCGGTCACTGGGATCATTACCGCGACAATATGTACTTCACGCAGATTGATGAAGAAGATTACGCGATCAAACCGATGAACTGCCCGGGCGGTATTCTGTACTATAAAGATTCGCCGAAGAGCTACCGCGATTTCCCGTTGCGGGTCGCCGAACTCGGCTTGGTGCATCGTCATGAAATGAGCGGCGCGCTGCACGGCCTGTTCCGTGTTCGTTGCTTCACGCAAGACGATGCGCATTTGTTCATTTTGCCGAGCCAGATGAAAGAAGAAGTACTGAAAGTACTCGAACTTTTTGATCGGATTTACTCCGCTTTCGGTTTGGAATACCATGTGGAACTCTCCACGCGTCCGGAAGATTCGATGGGCGATGACGATCTGTGGGAACTGGCGACCACCGTTTTGCATGACGCGATCGAATCCGCGGGCGTAGCGTACAAGATCAACCCCGGTGACGGCGCGTTCTACGGACCGAAGCTGGACTTCCACATTCAAGACTCGCTCGGACGTACCTGGCAGTGCGGCACGATTCAGTTGGATATGCAGATGCCGGAACGTTTTGACATGACGTATATCGGCGAAGATGGCGAAAAACATCGTCCGGTCATGATTCACCGCGCCGGCTTCGGCAGCATCGAACGTTTCATCGGTATTTTGATTGAACACTACGCCGGCAAATTCCCGGTCTGGCTCGCTCCGCTACAGGTGAAGGTCATTCCGGTCGCGGGACGTCATCTGGAGTACGCTAACGAGGTGGCCCGTCAACTCAATCAGGCGGGCTTGCGAGCGCAGGCGGATGAACGCAACGAAAAGCTCGGTTACAAAATTCGCGGCGCGCAATTGGAAAAAGTACCGTACATGTTGATCTTGGGGGATAAAGAAGTGGAAGCGCAGTCGATTTCAATCCGCAACCGCGCGGGCGAAGAAACCAACGATGTGGTGCTGCAAGATTTTATCGCGGACTTGCAGAAAGCGGTTCGCGAACGGCAAGGTTGAGGTCGCTTATGGGGGCCCATGAATATTCCAGCAGTGACGTCGGTCGTGTGGCCATGAAGTTGGCGCTCACGTCTTCACGCGCGGAAGAAAACACATTGCGTAAAGAATTTTCCGAGGCCGGTTTTAAAACGGCGGCGGTGGATTTTGGCGGCGTGTTTATCACGATTTTACCCAAACTGATTGAGCATGCGGTGGTAGCCGCCCAGCGCACGGGTATTGTTTCCGATACCCACGTCGGTGAAGGCGCTGTCGTCGGCGCGGTCCAGTCGGCAGTCGAGGCGATTAAAATGAAAGCGCTCGGCCAAAATATCGGCGGTAAAATCGCCATTGCTCGCAAAGGCGATCATCTTGTTGTCGCTATTTACGGCACTGTCGGCGTGCTGCACTTTAACGAAGTGGTGGCGGGCATCGCGCATCGCGCCGTGTATGACAATATCTGAAAATAGAAAGAGACATGCCAAGGCATGTCTCTTTTTGTCGCCATCATTTTTAGAAGCGTATTGTACACCTTCGCTCTTCACCACATCACAGGCGCTGATGGGATTTGATTATGCTATAATAAATAAATAAGATATTATTTTCCGTAATAGCGCCAATCGATAGGGAGGAACGGCATGAACGTACTTTTTTGGGATATTGACCAGACGCTTGTGTATACCGGCCATGCCGGTTTTCTTGCGATTGAGCACACCCTGACGGAAATGATGGGACCGGATGCGACATTACCCCGATTTGATGCGGGAGGACGCACGGATAATTTTATCTGCCGTGAAATTTTGCGGCACGCGCTGCAAAAAGAACCGACGCTTGACGACGTGCATCAATTCAGCCGTCAATACGAAGAAACGCTGCTCTACTATATGCAGGAAACGAAAGGAAAAATTCTGCCGTATGTCAAAGAATTGCTGGCGTATTTCAGCGGTATGCCCGATTATGATCAGCTGCTCTTGACGGGCAACAGTCGCCGCGGCGCGGAACTCAAGCTTACCCATTACGGTTTGGCGAGCTATTTTGATTTCGATTACAGCGGTTTTGCCGGCGATGATTTCAATCGTATCGATGTCGCACGGCGCGCCGACGCGTTGGCGCGGGCCAAGTGGGGCGCGGAACTGGAAAAAATATTTATCATCGGTGATACGGAGCACGATATTCAGTGCGGCAAAAAAATCGGCGCGTATACGATTGCGGTCGCTACCGGTTCACGCAGTTTGGAAAAACTGCAAGGGTATGAGCCGTGGCGGGCGTTGCCGGAATTAATCCCGGCGGATGCATTTCAACAACTGTTAGATGAAGCGGACACGGAAGAGCCGCCTATGCATCCGGTAGCGGGAAAAGGAGAATAGCATGAATCAGAATGGGGAACCGGAAATGACGGAAGAACGTCGCGGGACGACTGACAATCCCGTTTTTCCCAAACAGATATTATCGGTGGTAGGGGATCCGATGTATGAAGATGAGTCGGACAATTCGGGCAGTCGTTGGCCGGTGATCGGCGTCGCTTTTTTGGTGGCGGTATTTTTCATCTGGGCTCTGGGGCGCATGATTGATCATTATCAGGCGACGCAAAGTTTCTGGGGGAGCATTGATTACGCGAGCATTGTTTTCGTGTTGTTCGCGATCTACTATTTGCTGGGACAGGCGCTTACCAGTTACCACTTGTGTTTGACCGATACGGCGCTGATTTGCGAATATCGCACCTGGTTTCGCATGCATCGCACGGAAATTCCGTACGACTGCCTTTACGGGGTGCATACGCACAAAGCGCGGGTCGCCAATAACGTGAAGTTCCGCTACAAATGGCGTTGGTATTCGCTTTTGGATTCCCGCCTTCTGTACGCTCTTTTCTGTAAAATTCCGCGACCGGGTAAAAAACCGCAATTCGGTCGCGCGTTGTTCAAAGCGGAACCGCAATTTTTGCTCGGCTTGAATGAATACTTGCCGGGGCGGGTGGGGATCACCGAAGAGGAAACCACCTACCATGTGCTCTTGGACGAAAGCAAACGTATGGATGAAGTCGAGCGTTTGAAAGCCGCAAGAAAGCAGGCGAAGTGATGCGTTGGAGCGGTACTCGCGGCATCTTGATGCTGCTTTTATTCCTTTTTGTCGGAGCGCTTTTGGGCGGGATTTTGGCGGATCTTCTGGGGTCGGTCTCCTTCTCCGGCATCATGCCGTACTTCGTTCGGCAGTATACTTTGCTTGACGTGCAAAATATTCATTTAAATCTCTTGATACTTGAAATTGATTTCGGCATTCGATTTGCGCCGAACTTATTAAGCGTAATCGGCATGATTATTGCCGTATGGGTATTTCGGAGGATCTGATGTGGATTTTGGCATCGGCATCACCGCGCCGTAAACAGCTCTTGACAAGGGCGGGCGCTCATTTTACCGCGATTACGCCGGAGTATCGGGAACGCAACCGAAGCGAGCATGCCCCGGCGGCCTTGGTGCAAGAACAGGCGCTTGGCAAAGCGCGCGCCGGCACGGCGATCTCTCACATGCCGCAGCTGGCGGTGTTGGGCGCGGATACGCTGGTGGTTTGCGATGATACGGTGTTCGGTAAGCCGCGTGATCGGGAGATGGCGAAGACTATGCTTACCGCGCTCGGCGGCCGGACGCATCATGTCGTTACGGGACTGGCGTTACTTTTGCCTTCAGGAGAAGCGATCACGCGGGCGATAACCACCGAAGTCAAGATGGAACGCTGGCCGCAAGCGTTGCTGGAAACGTATTTGGCCGGCGACGAATGGACGGATAAGGCCGGTGCCTACGCGATTCAGGGAACGGCGGCGCTGATGATTTCCGACATCGCCGGAAGCTACACTAATGTGGTCGGTTTGCCATTGCACGCGACATATCGGCTGCTCACGGAAAACGGAGTGGAATGGTAATGGCACGCATTTGCGATTTGACAGCGGAAGAGCGGCCGCGCGAGAAGCTTTTGACGCAGGGGCCGGAGAAACTGACCGAAGTGGAGCTGATCGCTTTGATCTTAAAAAGCGGGATTCCCGGTCAGTCGGTGATTGAGCTCGCGCGCGCGGTCGAAGACCAGTGGATCGGAGGCGATCCGTCGCGCTACGGCTCACTCCATTGGCGGGATCTCTTGACGGTCAAAGGCATCGGCGTCAGCAAAGCGGCGACTCTCTGCGCTGCGATTGAATTGGGGAAACGTCTGGCGCAACGTAAACCGCAAACGCGCAGCGATTTTTCCGATCCGGATGCGGTCGCGCGGTATTTTCTGCCGCAGTTGCGGGATTTGCCGCAGGAAGTGTTTTACTGTTGCTATCTGAACACGAAAAATGGTTTGCTCGCCGCGATTGAACAGTCGCGCGGCAGTTTGGATCAAAGCGTCGCCGATGTGCGACTGGCGATGAAAGATGCGATTCGTTGGAACGCGGCGGCGATGATCCTGGTGCACAATCATCCGAGCGGTGATCCGACTCCTTCCGGGGCGGATATCGCATTAACTGAGCGGTTTAACGCCGCCGGTGAAGTCTTAAACATACCGGTGCTCGATCATGTGGTCATCGGTGCGGGAACATTTGTAAGCTTGCGTCGGGAACATTTATTTCAGCCTTCTGTGTGACCATTGTCGGGGAAAGCAATGGGAAAGGAGCCTACGCATGGACATCGAATATTTTCGCAATTTTATTATGATAGTCGATTCGCAGACCTTGACCGAGGCGGCGAAGCGACTGAACATGGTACAGCCCGCGTTAAGCGCGCAGTTGAAACAAATTGAGACGAATTACAAGGCGGATCTGATCATTACATATCGAGGCGGGCGGCGCATCGAACTCACCGAAGCGGGGCAACTTTTCTATCGCCGCGCCAAAAATATTATCCGTTTGGCGGACGAACTCAAATATGAGGTGCAAAGCGTGTCGCAAGGCGGTGAAGGTACCTTGCGCATCTCGATTACGCCGGGCGCGGTCAACGGCTTTATCGATACCTATTTGCAGCCCTTTACGGAAGAGCATCCGCACTTCCGTTCCATTTTTTCCGAGGGCAATGTGGACCAGCAGGCGGATGCGATGCTGAACGGAGTATCCGATATAGGCGTTATGAATGAGCCGATTCCGCGCGGCTATTTATTTGACCTGCTCACGATTCGCTACCGATCGCTTTCCGCCGTGATGAGCGATCAGCAGAAATGGCTCAAAAAACCGCTGCAGCCTTTGACCATTGAGGATCTGGCCGGTATTCCGCTTTGCGTGACGCGCAGTTTGGCGCCTCGTCTGGAAAGCTTTTTCCGGGAACGCGGTTTGCATCAAGATATTCGCGTTGTCTGCAGCACGAATCTGGTTGCGATGCATTGGGCTCGCCGAGGCATGGGGATCGCGGTGGTTATGGGCGAGCCGGATGAAGACGTCAACATCGGCCTCACCACCATGCCGATTGCGACGGAAGAGATCGTGGGAGCGGAGCACATTTACACAGTCAAAGATCGCAAATTGACTACGATCGCGCAGATGTTCTGCGATTTTATTCGCGAACGAAATTAACCTCTGTTTGATGCTCTCGCGGTACAAGCATATAATAATATTGACGTATTATATATTTAGGAATATTTTTAAAGGGAACTCCATGAAGAACTTTACTTATCACGTTCCGACAAAGGTTATTTTCGGATCGGATCGTGAACGTGAAGTCGGTCAGCTGTTGCGCAAAGAAGGCACTCCAATGCGCCCAATGCCACGGCTTATTGGAGCGCGTGCAGGCATCATTGGATGAAGCGGGTATTTTATACAACGATATCGGCGGAGTTTACCCGCCGACGACACGCCGCAAAGCGAACGAAGGGATTGCTCTCGGCCGGATTGAAGATGTGGATTTTATACTTGCGCTGGGAGGCCCTGCGGTCGTCAATCTGGCGAAAGTCATCGCGATCGGTATCGTCAACTACGGCGATATCTGGGATTATTTCACCCGCGAACGCGTAGCTAAAGAGGTTTTTCCGGTAGGTGTCATTGCTACCACCATGGCGGGTTCCGGTGAAATGAGCGTGGTAACCCATTTGACCAATAAAGTGCAGCGCGTCAGCCGCATTATCAATGTGGTGGGCGCACGGCCGCGCTTTGCGATCATGAATCCGATGCTGACGTATCCACTTTCCAAAGAGGAACTGTACAGCGGCATTTCCAAAATTATGATCATGACGATGGAACACTACTTTACGCATAATTCGACGATGGAACTGACGGATAATATCTGCGAAGCGCTGCTGCGCGTATTGATCCGCAACTCGCAGACCATCCTGACGGAAATGAATAATTATGACGCCAGAGCCAATGTCATGTGGGCGAGCGCGCTGGCGCATAACGACCTGACCGGTTCCGGCAACGGCGAGGCGGATATTACCGTTCACGAACTGCAAAAGGAACTGTTGGGCTTGTATAATATTTCTTCCGGCGTCGGTATGGCGGCCGTTTGGTGCGCGTGGGCAAGATACGTCTACACCGCCGATGTGCATCGCTTCTATCGGTACGGCAGAACCGTCTGGGGTATTGAACTCGACTTCGGCACACAGGAAGAAATCGCGCTGGAAGGAATTCGTTTTACGGAAGAATTCTTTGCCCAAATCGATATGCTCGGTCCGGTAGCTTCGCAGGAAGTTCGGGATATCGAATTCAATTTGGAGGAGCTGACCGATCGCGCGATGGCGGGTCGTCCGCAGCTCGGCAGCTTTAAGGTCTTGACGCGTGACGAAGTGCAGCGCATTTACGCGGATGCCGTCGAATATCTGAAAAACTATCGGTCAGTGTCGTAATCGACACTGACCGATCGCCCGTGACAGAGCAGGAGTAAATACGCTGCTTTGCCAACCTCGGCGTAGTCACTAAATACGAAAAAGACGTCCGTACGGACGTCTTTTTCGTATTTATTTTATTTTGCAAGTTTGGCTTTGGCGGCGGTGTCTTTTTTGATTTTTTCGATGATGGCGGCGCCGCGTTCCGAATGCAGGTAGTCCAACGTGGTTTTCGGAACCATCGCCTCCACCGTTTGCCAATCATCGTTGGCAAGCGCGGCACGCACCTTAGAGGCGCTGACGATAGTACCCGATTTTTGGATACGGGGAATGATCTTGAAATCCATATCATTCATCGGCAATACTTTACTAAGCGCCGAATTATACGCGCTTGTCGTGTTGTCGGTCGGTTCTTCGCCGACGAAACGAACGGTGATGTCAAGCGCCGGCGCGATCTTTTCCGCGAACACGGTCGCGTCGAGTTTCGTTTGCGCGTCGAGCGCTTCCGTACCTTTGATGAAGTAGGTCGGGAAGGTGGCGTTCGAAATGATATAATCACCGCCTGAAACCACTTTGACATTGCCGAGGTCGGCGGTCCCTTTGCGAATCAGTTCCAAACGATCTGCGAACGGGAACATCGAACGGTCTTCCTGTACGGCAAACAATACGACATCATCGCACTGTTGCGACGTGTACTCGATCAAAGCGCGGTGACCTTTGGTAAAGGGGTTGCAGTTCATGACAATGGAACCGCGCACCGGACCAGCCGGTTCACCGACGATTTTTTTCGTTTTTTCTAAAAATTCCGCCAGCGTATCGTCACCGGATTCCAGCAGAGCGGCATACGGCTCCGCTTTCGCAACGCAGGTAAAGCCGGAGTGTTCAAAAACCGGTGCTTTTTCCGGTTTCGTAAAGATCTGATAGCTGGTGATGCCGCGGCGTTTCGCTTCCGCCATCAGGTGGTCGAGAATGCGGTGCGTAAGACCCTGTCCCTGGTATTCAGGATCGATGGCAATGTTGCGCAAAACACGGCCGCTCAGCGAGCCGGTGGCGATCAGGCGTTCACCGTCAAAGATCCCCATGGAATAGTCGATATTCCCCGAAAAAGTCAATTCAAAACCGGCCAGAAAATTCATCAGACGTTGGTGCATGGCAGCGTCTTGTAAGTTGATTTCACGTTCTGTATACATCAGCGGTCTCCTTTGCATAAGTTTACTTTATTATACCAAATTCACAGCCTTTGGGGCATGCGCGGTTTTCCCGCGACATGGGAGAAATAAGAAAGCAAAAAGGTCCCCAGCGAACCGGGGCCCTTTGGTTTTTTTATTTACGATGCGACCGACTCTCTACCGGTCCGCGCGCGTAGTGGACGCGCGCGTTTTCCCGAATGTCCGGCTCGCTCGTGTCGATGTCGCCTGTTTAGACCTCGTCATGACGAACGACAACGCCTTCTTGATACGCATCATCTTCGCTTTCATCATGACGGACATCATCATGGCGAACGATCGTTTCCGGCGGGTCGTTGCGGACTACGCCGTCAAAATACGCGCCATCTTTAAGAGCGGCGCGTTCCAAATGAGTCTCCTCGCCAGCGGTCTTTGAAGCAGTATCATAATCATCGTATGTACAAGCCATGGTAATCCTTTCCGCAATAATAGTTCCACCGACATAATGGAAAAAAGTTTGATTTTTATTTTTCGCCGTGCAAAATCTCGGCGATTTCTTTGCAACCGGCGCCGTTGTCACGCGCTTTTTTCGCGCGTTCTACCCGTTCTGCGTAGGCGCGGTGCGCCTCATCGTTCGGCACGGGGTCATCCCATTTGCGGTTCATGATCGTTTGGAAAATCACATGGCATTCATCTGTCGATTTTCCCGCCGCTTTGGCGGCTTCCACATGTTTCATCGCCGACTCATAGCGGGCGCGTTCATGCGGATTCATTTTGCTGACATCGTATTTACTGTGCGGACAACTCATAGTACGCCTCCTTCATTCATTTACCTGCTTTCATTATAGCATGTGCATCGAAAAACGGTCGTTCTTCGTGCGGCATAAACCGCGAATTGCAAAATCGACTCAAATTTCCAGTGGTTGTATAATAAAAAAAGAAAATGTTCGAAGGAGGCTTATTATGCGTGAAATTTCCGTAACAGAACTGCAAGTCACCCCGCAAATGATCGGTGATGAATGGTGGCTGGTAACCGCCGGCGATAAAACGAAAGGCTACAATACGATGACCGCGAGTTGGGGACATGTCGGTGTCATTTGGCAACGCCCGACGGCGATCGTGTATATCCGTCCGCAACGTTACACCAAAGAATTTATGGATCGCGCGGATCGGTACACGCTTTCTCTTTTCGGCGGCGACTATAAAAAAGAGATGGGTTACTTGGGCAGCCATTCAGGACGCGATGAGGATAAAGTCGCCAAAGTCGGTCTTACTCCTGTTTTTGAAGAAGACTATACCTACTTTGCGCAAGCCGAGACAGTGATCGTTTGCCGCAAATTATATCGGGCGCCGCTGCTTCCCACCGGATTTATCGACGCGCGGATCATCGATGAGCATTATCCTGACGGCGATTTCCATGAAATCTACATCGGCGAAATAGAAAAAGTTCTCGTGAAAGAATAAGCGCGCGTAAAGCGCGGTAAAAATAACGTTCACACAACGACGATGCGCGGGATGAAATAAAAAACGCCGCCGAACTTACCGGGCGGCAGTGAATTTTACTTCACTCATCAAGTCGTCAGCTTACGGCTTTTACGAATATGAAAAAAAGGAATAGAAAAAGAAAAAGAGTTCCCACGTGCGTTCGGCTAAGATGCCGGGCCCTATCGTGGGCAACTCTTTTTCTACGTTTAGGATACATGACGCGGTAATATATGTCAAGAGCAACGAGAAAACATGGCGCAATGATAAGTTTTCTCATGTCACCGTGCGCGCTGTAAATCGCCGCCATAATATCGCTTGATTCGACCTTGGTCGGCATGCGTTTTCAGAGGACTTTTATTTAGGTCGACCTTTTTTTCGCGCGCGGAGATAACTCGAAAAAGGATCGCGCGTGGCGGTGCATGGACACCGACAGGCATGAAAAAGACCCGCGATATCGCGGGTCTTTTGACATTATCGGTAATTCATTTACTTGGCATTATGTTGACCGAAAGTAAATGGCGGAGAGAGGGGGATTCGAACCCCCGGTACGGTTTGCGCCGTACACATGATTTCCAATCATGCACCTTCAACCACTCGGACACCTCTCCGCGTGCATGAATACTCTCCTAGTGTAGCGAATTTAGAGGCGATTGTCAATTTTATTCTATATTGGAATAAAAAGTTGTTTTGCCGTCGCGCGCTCGTCGCTTGCCTTTGATATAAAAAAGCCACCCGGAGGGTGGCTTTTTTGAAGTTAAATCGTACCGACTAAATCTTTACCCGGTTTCAACGTTTCCGCGCCTTTATGCCAACGTGCGGGGCATACCTGGTCGCCGTGTTCGGCAACGAATTGCGCCGCTTCTACTTTGCGAACCAATTCTTCCGCATTACGGCCGAGGCCGTCCGCGTGAATTTCCAAAGCCTGAATGACGCCTTCCGGATCGATGACGAAGGAACCGCGTTGCGCGCTGCCTTCCTCTTCCGTCATGACATGGAAGTAGCGAGCCAATTTGCCGGTCGGATCACCGATCATTTTGTATTGAACTTTCTGAATGCTCGGGGATTCTTTTGCCCAAGCCATATGAACGAAATGCGTATCGGTCGAAACGCTGTACACTTCGCAACCTAATTCCTGCAATTTTTCATAGTGATCAGCCAAGTCCGCCAATTCCGTCGGGCATACAAAGGTGAAGTCGGCCGGGTAAAAGAAGAAAACCGCCCATTTTCCCAAAACGTCCTCATGGGTGAGTTGCTTCAATTCGCCCGCCTGATAGTAGTCTGCCTTAAATTCCGGTAGCTTTTTCCCAATCATGCTCATTGTTACATTCCTCCTTATGTTTAATATGAATGATGCTCATCTTTAGTATAGTCATTATATGCAAATAAATCAATATAGGCCGCGAAAAAATTTGACTTATTTACGATACAAACTCTTTTTATCCTCGGTGGTACGCCGTTTGGCATACCGGTAGCAATCGATAGCGATGCAAAAAAGAACCAGGGCGAGAACCAGACCGTTACCGATGTTCAAGCCGACGTTGTTGATATGGTAAATCGTGTACATGAAGGCGACAGCCATTGTACCAACTTTGATTTTGTC
This sequence comes from Negativicoccus succinicivorans, assembly GCF_018372215.1. NCBI lineage: Bacteria > Bacillati > Bacillota > Negativicutes > Veillonellales > Veillonellaceae > Negativicoccus > Negativicoccus succinicivorans. Next base: position 15,848 of record NZ_JAHAJN010000008.1, read on the forward strand.
CATGTGAATCCCTCCTTTTGCTATTGTAGCATACATAAAATCATCATGCGGCAAGGGAACAGGAAGTTTCTTTATACGAAGTATCAATTTTAATAATAATAATAACATTATTATCTTTATTTATTAAATCATTTATATATAGGGAAATAAAAATTTAAGTGAAATGGAAAAGTAAAATGGCGCTGAAAAAGAATGTTTAATTTACGAAATATAAACAAACATGATTAATGCTCAAAAAAATAGCTGTTTAATCATCATTGATAACTTTACGGGCGGGGATAAGGGACAACACGGGTGTCAGGCCCTGCCCGCGTGGACAGAAAGAGCCCCGCGCATTATAATAAACTTAATATCATCCTGAAAGGAACGAATCTGCATGCAGGTACAGACGCATTCCCGATTATTATCGCAATGGTGTAGCGGGTTATTATATGCGGCGGCTTTTTTTATGCCCTGGTGGCAAATGGGACTGGAGTTTTCATTATTTGCGGCATGCGCCGTTATGGCGGTTCTGCTCTGGCGCGAGCCGGCCCGTTTGCGCGCCTTGCGTTGGCCGGGAGTGGCGCTCATGCTGTTTGTCGCTTGGGCGTATTGCACCACATGGCTGGCGCCGGAACCTTCCACCAGCGCATACAATTTTTTTTATCGCTGCGGCACCTACGCGGCGATGTATTTACTAGTGACGTGGCAGTTACGCACGCGCGAGCAATGCGTACATTTTTTAAGCTATTTGTTGGCCGGCGCGGTCATTGTATGTGTCATCGGCATGTATCAGTATTTCCTCGGCGGGTTTGACGGCTTTACTATGGAATGGGTGGATCGCGAACGTTTTCCGCTACTGCTGCGTCGTATGTACAGTACGCTGGGAAATCCCAACTTGCTGGGGGCGTATTTGTTGATTATTGCGAGCGTGCTGGCGAGTTTTACTGCGATCTATGAGCGCGGATACAAACGTTTGCTGATGGCGGCATTTTTGCTGCTGATATTGCTGGTGCTATTACTGACGTATTCGCGGGGGGCGTGGGTAAGCATGCTGGTGGTGCTCATCGCCACCGCTATTATCTATGACGGAAGGGTCGCTTGGGGCTTGTTGGCCGTGCCCGTGTTTCTTTGGTTGCATCATGGACAAATTACGGAGCGTTTCATCTCTCTTTTTCACGGTGGTGATACGTCCGTGGACCTGCGCTTTGCGTTTTGGCGCAGTACCTGGCAAATGATCGGCGATCATTGGTGGACCGGCATCGGCTGGGCGGCGTTTCCGCTTGTGTATCCCCGCTATGATTACTATATTCAGGATCCGTCGATTGTGATTTATCACGCACATAATTTATACCTGACGCTATTGGCGGAGACAGGAATCATCGGTTTCGCGCTATACATGTTGGCCTTTTGGGGCCATGGCGTTTTGGCCTGGCGCGGCTATCGAACAAGCGTCAGCCACCTTGCGCGGGCACTGTCTTTGGGAGTGCTGTTGGCTGTGGTCGGTATGAGTATCAACGGACTGTTCGATTACAACTTTTTCCACCGGACGGTGGCACTTACATTTTGGACATTATGCGCATTGCAAAGTGCACTGAGCCGTTTGGGACAACGCTGAAAAGAAAAATTAGAAAGGTTTGGAAACATTAAGAAACGCATGAATATGCGTCATAATGAAAGCAAATAACAAGGTTTACAATTAATCAACAATATTTTGTAACAACCATCGAGCCACGTTTTAAAGAAACTTAGAAAGATTAGAGAACAAATAGTAATGATTGACAAGGAAAAATTCATCGACTATCATATAGGCGAACAACATGTGAGGGTCTGATTTACAAGGCTTTTCGCAAAAATACGGAGTTGGTCTACAAGGGAGGGAATTCAAGAACTTAGGAAACGCCAGATTTATCGCATTGCGGTATCGTTGACTATTTCTCTTCCCTCAAAAGGATATTGTCGACGGCGGCGATATCCTTTTTTGTTTCTCGGAACTATGTATGACATAGTGCGTTTCGTTGTTTTTTTAGGAGATGGTAAAGGGAATGGATATTAACGACATTCGCGACAGAATTCGGTGTAAAGATCTGCTCGGCAAAGTCATGACCGCAGAAGAAGCGGCCGCCATGATTCACCCGAATGATCATATCGGTATCAGCGGATTTACACCGTCCGGTTACCCGAAAGCAGTGCCACTCGCATTGGAAGAACGGATTAAGAAAGAGCAGTTCAAAATTGATCTGTGGACCGGCGCCTCGGTCGGCCCGGAAGCAGACCAGGCTCTGGTTGAATGTGACGGTATGAACCGCCGCTTCCCGTACCAGACAAACGATGTACTGCGCAAAGCTATCAACGCCGGTAAAGTACATTACATCGATATGCACTTGAGCCACGTAGCGCAGCAAGTACGCACGGGCTTTTTTGGTGACTTGGACTGGTGCATCATCGAAGTATGCGCGATTACCGAAGAAGGTCACCTGATTCCGACGACCGCTTTGGGTAACTCGCCGGTATATGTCACGGAAGCGAAAAAAGTCATCATCGAAGTGAACACTTCGCAACCGCTCGAATTGGAAGGCATGCATGATATTTATCAGCCGGCCAACCCGCCGCACCGCAAACCGATTCCGATCGAATCAGCCGGTGATCGCATTGGTACCCCGTACATCGAAGTGGACCACAGCAAAATTGCTGCGATCGTACCGTGCGACATCACCGACAAAACACGCCCGTTCGCCCCGATTGGCGACGACGCGAAGAAGATGAGCGGCAACCTCATCGACTTCTTGCAAAACGAAGTAAAACACGGCCGCTTGCCGGAAAACCTGCTCCCGTTGCAATCCGGTGTAGGTAACGTAGCAAACGCCGTAATCAGCGGTTTGGTCGATTCCCCGTATGAAAACCTGACCGTATACACGGAAGTCATCCAGGACGGCATGTTCGACCTGATTGACGCCGGTAAATTGACGATGGCCTCGGGCACGAGCCTTTCGCCCTCGCCGGACGGACTGAAACGTTTCTACAAAGGTATCAAAGGATATCGCGATAAGATCGTTCTGCGTCCGCAGGAAATTTCGAACAACCCGGAAGTCATCCGTCGCTTAGGCGTTATCGCGATGAACACCGCGCTCGAAATGGACATTTACGGCAACATCAACTCGACGCACGTATCGGGCACGAAGATGATGAACGGCATCGGCGGTTCGGGCGACTTCGCTCGTAACGGCGGCTTGAGCATCTTCTTCACGAACTCGATCGCGAAAAACGGCGACATCTCCTGTGTCGTACCGTTCTGCTCGCACGTCGACCATACGGAACACGACGTACACGTCTACATTTCCGAAATGGGCGTTGCCGACGTTCGCGGCCTCTCGCCGAAAGAACGCGCTCGCGTGATTATCGAAAACATTGCGCACCCGGATTACCGTCCGGAATTGATGGACTATCTGCAACGTGCGGAAAAAGCTTGCGGCTACTCGCAAACCCCGCATATTCTCAAAGAAGCATTTGATTTCCATCAGCGCTTAGCCGATAACAAGAGCATGAAAAAGCAGTAAGACCCGATCCCTCTATGGACTTACCCGCATCGTTGAAAAGACAGCTTAAGCTGCGGCTGCGTTGTGGTTAGTCAGTCTCGCAAGAGACCGATATATATTTATATTTTTTAGGAGGATGATGAACACATGGCTAACGAATCCTTGAAGGCCAAGTTGGAGGCATACGAAGAAACAGTTGCTAAGATGTATGCCAAGTACCCGGAACGTCCGAATATGAAGCACAACAAAGTCTACACCCCGCTCGATATCGAAGGGTTTGACTATGAACGCGACCTGGCTTTGCCGGGCAGCTACCCGTACACCCGTGGCGTACAGCCGACGATGTACCGCGGCCGTCTCTGGACAATGCGTATGTATGCCGGTTTCGCTACGGCCGAAGAATCCAACCAACGTTACCGTTACCTGATTGAAAACGGTGCGACGGGTCTTTCCTGCGCATTCGACTTGCCGACCCAGATCGGTTACGACTCGGACGATCCGATGAGTGCCGGCGAAGTCGGTAAAGTAGGTGTTGCGATTGATACGCTCGCCGACATGGAAATCCTGTTCGACCAGATCGACTTGGGTAAAGTTTCGACCTCGATGACGATCAACGCTCCGGCGTCTGTCCTCTTGGCGATGTACATTGCCGTTGCGGAAAAACAGGGCGTATCCCCTGACCAGCTGCGCGGCACGATCCAAAACGACATCCTGAAAGAATACGCGGCTCGCGGCACCTACATCTTCCCGCCGAAACCGTCGATGCGTTTGATCACCAATATTTTTGAATACTGCTCGCAGAACGTTCCGAAATGGAACACAATTTCGATCTCCGGCTACCACATCCGTGAAGCTGGTTCGACAGCGGCACAGGAAATCGCTTTTACGATCGCTGACGGTATCGCATACATCGAAGCGGCACTGAAAGCCGGCATGGAAATCGACGAATTTGCAGGTCGTCTGTCCTTCTTCTGGAACGCGCACAACAACGTACTCGAAGAAGTTGCGAAATTCCGTGCATCCCGTCGTCTTTGGGCGCGCATCCTGAAAGAACGTTTCGGTGCGAAGAAAGACAAATCCATGAAACTGCGTGTACACACGCAGACCGCAGGCTCGATGTTGACGGCGCAACAGGTCGACAACAACATCGTTCGTGTAGCGTTGCAGACCGCAGCGGCTGTTCTCGGCGGCACGCAGTCCTTGCACACTAACTCCCGCGATGAAGCGTTGGCATTGCCGACGACGGAATCCGTACAAATCGCATTGCGCACGCAGCAGATCGTTGCGTACGAATCCGGTTTGGCTGACGTAGTCGATCCGCTGGGCGGCTCGTACTATGTAGAAGCGTTGACCAATGCGATCGAAAAAGAAGCGGAAGATTACATCCGTAAGATCGACGAAATGGGCGGCGCGGTAGTCGCTATTGAAAAAGGTTACATCCAGAAAGAAATTCAGGAATCGGCATATCGTTGGCAGATGGAAGTTGAATCCGGCGACCGTATTATCGTTGGCGTCAACAAATTCCAAGTCGAAGAAAAACCGGTCGAAGGCTTGCTGAAAGTCGACGCTTCGGTTGGCGAACTGCAGTCCAAGAAATTGGCTAAAGTTAAAGCTGAACGCGATCAGGAAGCTGTCAAGGCTACTTTGGAAGCATTGCGCAAAGGCGCCGAAGATGAAAGCGTCAACCTGATGCCGTTGATCCTCGACTGCGTACGCGCATATGCATCTTTGGGTGAAATCTGCAACGTACTGCGCGGCGTATTCGGTGAATACCAGGCGCACGCTACGGTTTAAGATACGCTATTGCTGAATGGATACGGGAGGTAACCAATTATGGCAGAAAAATTAATTCGTGTAATTGTTGCAAAACCGGGTCTGGATGGCCACGACCGCGGTGCTAAAGTAGTCGCTCGTGCGTTGCGCGATGCGGGTTTTGAAGTTATTTATACCGGTCTTCGTCAGACTCCGGAACAGATCGCGGAAGCGGCTCTTTCCGAAGACGTTGACGTAGTTGCGTTGAGCTTGCTCTCCGGTGCGCACGGCACGCTGTTCCCGCGCGTTATCGAACTCTTGAAAGAAAAAGGCTTGAATGACGTGCTCGTTATCGGCGGCGGCGTTATTCCGGTAGGCGATATCCCGGCACTGAAAGAAGCCGGCGTAAAAGCTGTCTTCACACCGGGCACTCCGACTACGAAGATCATCGAATTCATCAAAGAAAACGTTCAATAAGAAAGGATGGACGGTACCAGCTCCCGCTACGGCGGGAGCGTGGGGTCGTAATTGACCAAGGGGGGGCAAAACCATGGATTTAATGAAGGAATTCTGGAATGGATCCAGGCTGGCCTTGGCGAGGTCTATCTCTGCAGTCGAGAACGAAGCGGACGGATATGTCGATATACTTCGAGAAATCTATAGTCATACAGGTAATGCGCGGATTATCGGTATTACCGGCGCACCGGGCGCAGGCAAATCGACCCTGACCGACAAGCTGGTAAAACATTTCCGTAAACAAGGTAAGACTGTCGGCATTGTCGCAGTCGACCCGACGAGCCCGTTTAGCGGCGGTGCGATCTTGGGTGACCGAATTCGCATGAATGATTTGACATTGGATGAAGGCGTATTTATTCGGAGTATGGGTACGCGCGGAAGCTTGGGGGGACTCTCCAAGAAAACCGCGGATACGGTCAAGTTGATGGATGCATTCGGCATGGATGTCGTCGTGATTGAAACGGTTGGAGTCGGCCAATCCGAAGTCGATATCGTTAAGAATGCGGATACCACATTGGTTGTACTGGTACCCGGTTTGGGTGATGATATTCAGGCGATTAAAGCGGGCATTCTGGAAATCGGCGACGTATTTACGATCAACAAATGTGATCGTGACGGCGCGGACCGTTTGAACGTTGAAATTGAAATGATGCTCGATTTGAACTCGGAAGAGGTGGATTGGCGTCCGCCGATCAAACGCACCATTGCCAGTCGTGACGAAGGCGTGGCCGACGTCATTGAGGCGATGGAAGAACATCGTGAATTCTTAGAAGAGTCCGGTCTTCTGCAGGAACGCAGACACGAACGGACTGTCAATGAGATCATCGCGATGGTCAAAGAGCACATCTCCCGTCACGTAATGGAAAAAATTACGTCCTCGGGTGAATTTGATAACTACGTGGAACAAGTCTATGCAAGGAAAGTGGATCCTTACACAGTCGTTGAGTCCATCGTAGGAAACGCCATTAAATAATTTTAGTTTTTATTGCAAAAGGAGGAAAAGGTATGGCAAATTGGAAAGTTATGAATATCGACCATATTGGTATTGCTGTGGATGACCTGCAGAAAACGAAACAAGTTTTCCAGGAAACGTTGAACGTTCATCCGACCGCAGCAGACGAAACGGTGGAAGAACAGAAAGTCAACGTAAGCTTCTTCAAACTGGGTGACGCGGAACTCGAATTTTTGGAATCCACCAGCCCGGATGGCCCAATTGCCCGTTACATTGAAAAACATCGTAACGGCTTCCAGCATGTTGCTTTGCGTGTTGACAGCATCGACGCAGCTCTCGAAGACTTGAAAGCTCGCGGTGTTCGTCTGTTGGATGAAAAACCTCGCTACGGTGCCGGCGGTTGCCGCATCGCGTTCTTGCATCCGAAAGCTACGAACGGTCTTTTGATCGAACTTACGGAGCGTCAATAATAGGAGCATGCCGCCTCTGTGAGGCGGCCCTCCCTACCATTATTCGGAGGTGTAAGAATGTCGGTAAACCAGCAAAAAGTTGAATTACTTCATAAAAATTTGGAACACGTCCGCATGGGCGGTGGCCAAAGCCGTATCGACAAACAGCACGCAAAAGGAAAAATGACTGCGCGTGAACGTTTGGAAATCCTTTTTGACGAAGGTTCCTTCGTCGAAATCGGCGCTTTGGTAAAACATCGTTGCGTAAACTTCGGACAGGATAAAAAAGATCTTCCGGGCGAAGGTGTTGTTACCGGTTATGGTACCGTTAACGGCAAACTCGTTTACGCATTTGCGCAAGACTTCACGGTAGAAGGCGGCTCGCTCGGCGAAATGCACGCCAGCAAAATCGTCCGTGTCCTGCAGCTTTCGCTCAAAATGGGCGCACCGTGTGTTGGCCTGAATGATTCGGGCGGCGCTCGTATTCAGGAAGCGGTTGATGCATTGTCCGGTTACGGCCGTATTTTCTTTGAAAATACGATTGCATCCGGTGTCGTTCCGCAGATTTCGGCCATCATGGGACCGTCGGCCGGCGGCGCGGTTTACTCGCCTGCATTGACGGACTTCATCTACATGGTCGACGGCACCAGCCAAATGTTCATCACGGGTCCGGCCGTTGTTAAATCGGTCACCGGTGAAGACGTAACGGCGGAAAAACTGGGCGGCGCTATGACCCACAACAGCATTTCGGGCGTATCGCACTTCATCGCGAAAGACGACGAAGACTGCTTGAATCAGATCCGCTATCTCTTGGGCTTCCTGCCGAGCAATAACATGGAAGAAGCTCCGATTGTTGACACGGGTGATGACCCGATGCGTATGGACGAAAGCCTCAACACCTTGTTGCCGGACAACTCCAACACAGCGTATGATATGTACGATGTTATCAAGAGCATTGTCGACAACGGTGAATACTATGATGTACTCGCTCACTACGCGAAAAACATCATTACTTGCTTTGCCCGCTTTGACGGACAAACCGTCGGCATCATTGCCAACCAGCCGAAATTTATGGCCGGTTGCCTGGACATCAATGCATCCGACAAATCCAGCCGTTTCATCCGTTTCTGCGACGCTTTCAACATTCCGCTCGTAAACTTGGTTGACGTACCGGGCTTCTTGCCGGGCGTACAGCAGGAATACGGCGGCATCATTCGCCACGGTGCGAAAATGCTGTTTGCGTACTCGGAAGCGACCGTGCCGAAAGTAACGGTAATTACCCGTAAAGCTTACGGCGGATCGTACCTCGCGATGTGCTCCCAGGACTTGGGCGCGGACCAGGTATTCGCTTGGCCGACTTCAGAAATTGCGGTTATGGGACCGGCAGGCGCTGCCAACATCATCTTCCGGAAAGATCTGGACAAAGAACAGAAGACGGCAGAGTATGTGGAAGAGTTCGCCACTCCGTACAAAGCAGCTGAACGCGGCTTTGTTGACGCAGTTATCGAACCGAAACAAACGCGTCCGTACGTTATCAACGCGTTGGCCATGCTCGCCAGCAAACGCGAAGCCCGTCCTGCGAAGAAACACGCCAATATTCCGTTATAATCCCTTAGCGGCATAACGAGACATAGGAAAATCTAAAGAGAAAGGATGGGTGTGAATGGGAAGTGAACTGAATCCTTGGGTATTTATGCTGATCAACATGTTCATTGTATTCGCTGTGTTGATTATGCTTTGGGGACTCATGACGATCATTCGACTTGTGGATCCGACCGGGGAAAAAAAGTCGTCTCCTAAACCGGTAGCGAAAGCGGCGCCTGCCGCGGCAGCAGCTGCGGCTCCGGCAGCGACGTCGACTGCGTCCGGCAATGATGAAGTGGTTGCGGCTATTACCGCAGCAATAGTAGCAATGGGCTACTCGAGCACGCAAATTGCGTCCATTCGACCGGCCAAAAATACCGGTTGGACGGCAGCGGCGCGTCTGTCTGGAGTAGACAATTACTAAGCAATACCTTGTTTTGGAGAATTACTTTTTAGTAGGAGGATGTACAATGAGAAAATTTTCTGTAACCGTTAATGGTCAAGAATACGATGTAGAAGTCAACGAACTCGGCGCAGGCGCAGCTCCGAAAGCGGCTCCGGCGGCAGCTCCGGCTCCGGCAGCGAAAGCGGCTCCGGCCGGCGCGGAAACGGTAAAAGCTCCGATGCCGGGTAAAATCCTTTCCGTCGAGGTAAAAGAAGGTCAGGCTGTTAAAGCCGGCGATCTCCTCTGTGTCTTGGAAGCGATGAAGATGGCTAACGAAATCTATGCTCCGCATGACGCTACGGTAACAAGCATTATGGTCGCAGCCAATGCTACCGTACAAGCGGGCGACGATTTGATCGCGTTGGGCTAAAACCTCAACTTACCAGAAAACATAGAAGAGGAGATACAGAATGACTGATTTCATAGTAGCGGTGACTTCAGTATGGCATGACAGCGGCTTGATCGTCTTTTCCATCGGTAACGCGATCATGATCTTTGTCGGCATACTGTTGCTCTATCTGGCATTTGCCAAGGAATTTGAGCCGTTGTTGCTCGGACCGATCGCATTCGGTTGTATCCTTGCCAACTTGCCGAAAAATGGCTTTGAAGAAGGCGTTTTTGCCCTCATTCATGCGGGCATTCAGTTTGAAATTTTCCCGCCGTTGATCTTTATGGGGGTCGGCGCGATGACGGACTTCGGTCCGCTGATTGCGAACCCGAAAACCCTTTTGCTCGGCGCGGCGGCACAGATCGGTGTATTCGTTGCCTTGGGGGGCGCGATGTTCTTGGGCTTTACCGCTCCGCAGGCAGCTTCGATCGGTATTATCGGCGGCGCTGACGGCCCGACTTCGATTTACTTGGCTTCGAAATTGGCTCCGGAACTCTTGGGCGCGATCGCAGTAGCGGCGTATTCGTACATGTCCTTAGTTCCGTTGATCCAGCCTCCGATCATGAAATTGTTCACGACGAAAAAAGATCGTCAAATTGTCATGGAACAGCTGCGTGTTGTATCGCACTTTGAAAAAGTGGTGTTCCCGATCGCGGCTACGATCTTCATCAGCCTATTACTTCCGTCCATTACCGCACTTTTAGGTATGCTGATGTTCGGTAACTTGATCAATGAATCCGGTGTTACGCACCGTCTGTCCGATACGGCACAGAACGCGATGATGAACACCGTCACGATCTTCCTGGCATTGGGTACCGGTTGTACCATGTCGGCGGAAAGCTTCCTGAACGTTCAAACCTTGGAAATCATCGGTTTGGGTCTCGTTGCTTTCATCGCCGGTACAGCAGGCGGCGTTATCTTCGGTAAGCTCATGTTGCTGGTCGACGGCAAGACGAACCCGTTGATCGGTTCGGCAGGCGTTTCCGCCGTTCCGATGGCAGCTCGCGTATCGCAGGTTGTCGGTTCGAAAGCGAACCCGGCTAACTTCCTTCTGATGCACGCCATGGGTCCGAACGTTGCCGGCGTAATCGGTACGGCGGTAGCGGCCGGTACCATGCTTGCCATGTTGAGTGCGACAGCCACTCATTAATTAGCATCCGCAACATATCCCCTTACCTCGAGCCCTTCTTTTGTACCTTTGCCCAATGACTATTTGCTAGTTATTACGAAAAGAAGGTGTACTCTTATGAGCCCCGCAGTAATCACATTATCGGTACTTGCAGTGGTCGCCATTTGCTTTATTACTGAAATTATCCCTTTGGCGATTGCTTCGATGGGCGGCGCGATTGCGCTGGGTTTGTTGGGGGTTATCCCGGAAGAAATGATTTTCTCCGGTCTCTCCGACTCGACAGTTGTTTTGTTCGCCGGCATGTTCGTCATCGGTGCGGCTTTGTTCCATACCGGCATGGCGCAAAAAATCGGTGAAAGCGTTGTATGTATGGCCGGCAAAAGTGAAACCGGCTTGATGTTTGGCGTTATGGCGATTACGATCATCATGAGCTCGGTACTGTCCAACACCGGTACCGCCGCATCCCTGATCCCGGTTGTTACCGGTATCTGCGCGGCAGCTCATCTGAAAGGTTCGCGTTTCATGATGCCGATGGCGATTGCCGCCAACGCCGGCGGTACGCTGACCATGGTCGGTACTCCGCCGAACATCATCGTTACCGGCGCATTGTCCAATGCGCATTTGCCAACTTTCGGTTTCTTCGAATTCGCATTTGCCGGTATTCCGCTTTGTATCGCGACGCTTGTATTTACGTTGACGATCGGTAAACGCTTACTGCCGAGCCATGATATTGATACTTCCGAGGAAGTAGAACAGGAAGTTGCCGAAGTATCGGGCAACAAGACGAAACAGATGATTTCGCTCTTGATTTTAATCGGCGTAGTTATCGTCATGATCTTCTCGAAAACCTTGCACGTATCGCTTACAACCGCTGCCGTTATCGGCGCTCTCATCTGCGTACTGAGTGGTTGTATGACAGAAAAACAAGCGTATGCTTCGATTGACTGGGTAACGATTTTCTTGTTCGCAGGCATGATGCCGATCGCGACCGCATTGGATCAATCGGGCGCCGGCAAATTGATTGCGGATACGGTTGTTGGCTGGTTGGGCGACAGCCCGAACCCGTTGATTGTCTGCGCGGCGATGTACCTTTTGAGCAACGTCCTGACGCAGTTCATGAACAACACGGCGACGGCGGCTCTGTTGGCACCGTTGGGCATTTCGATGGCGCAATCCTTACATGCGGACCCGAAGGCAGTCTTAATCGCGATCGCGATCGCGGCTTCCGCCGCATTTGCGACACCGGTTGCAACGCCTCCGAACACGTTGGTACTTGGCCCTGGCCAATACAATTTCAACGATTACCTCAAGGTTGGTATTCCGCTTTGTATCGTAGGCTTCGTCGTTATGATGATCGTAATTCCGGTTGTTTGGCCGTTCTTCCCGGGCAAATAACAGGAATGTAGCGTATGTATGAAAAGGCCTCGCTTGCGAGGCCTTTACTTTACCTTTTGATTGAGGTTCGTATGGAAATTTTGGAACAAATGAGCCCGACGCAATTCCTCTATCGTTTGTTTTTATGCATGCTGGCGGCGATGGTCGTGGTCGGCATCGCAGCCGAATGGATCGGGGAAGAGCGTAAGGCGCGCTGGTTCAAAAAGCGCACCCGCTTCTCTTTCTTTTTGCGCCGCGGTCCGCTGGGGGAAAAATTTCACTTCGGTTATCCGCGCACATTGGAAGGAATCGGTGTATTTTTAGCGATGTGTATTGTCATCGGACTGGCATCCGTATTTATTTTTACTACACCGTTATTGAACTAGCCAAAAAAAGACCGGAAACTTCCGGTCTTTTTTATTGCCCAAAAACAGTCGTAGAAAAGTAAACGACAAATAAAAATAAAGAAGACGCCGAAAAGGAAAAAATAAAGAAGATGCGTTTTGGTAAAAAGAAGCCGAGATTGTCAAGCGCAAGTGAACTCAAATGCGCAAAAAACGGTCAAATTACGCGTTTTATATCCACATACGACAAAACAATGGTGTACCTGTAATTCTTATAAAATAAGCGTCTTTTGAATGTTTTATGGAAAGACGTCATGATTTGATCTTTTGCCGTGATTTGAGGCGTTTTTTTGCGAAATAAACGCGAAGAAAATAACTGGTAACTGTTGTCTTGGAACGATATTATTTCAATGCGGAGAAAGGTCATATCTAGGCGTGGAAGGCTCTTGTTGAAAACATGCGCGATCCGTTAGAAAATTCGCCGCTGCATTGCAAGCGGGATACGGTCAAGAGTGAGGGGGCGAAGTAAGCGGCAAATATAAAGTAAACGCCGTCGCGGCTAGAAAATGATGGGCGCGGCGAATGAAAGATCACGCAATGAGGTGTATGGAAGGAAACGCACAGGGGAAGGCATTCCATAAAAGACGAATGCGTATGTTCCGGTTCCATGCGAGGAACTTTTTGGGTTCGACAGATAAACGAAAAATTTTGCGGATATAAAAGAGCGCCGGCATGGAGGCAATGAAGGATCCGATGTGCTTGGTGACCGGGGGAGGATGAACACGGATGCATGTGGTCGCGGTACTTTTCGCTGCCCGACACGGGAATGGATCGCAAATATCCGAGGATTCATTATCCTTGACGTCATCGCGATGCGGCTGTCTGTGGTACGGGAAGACGATGGTGACGATTTACGGATCGAGTGATTCGAGGGCGCGAAGAAGCGCAAAAGCCAAACGGCAAGAGACATGAGCAAGTCCCGCTTACGGAAAGCGCGCGGACGAATCTGCGGGGCTGTTTTTCACGCATCGTTGGGAAAGATGCGTTACAAAAGGTATTTCCATGACTTTTATGGAGCAGGAAAAAGACGACGCGTTAAAAATGATAATAGCGACGGATGCAAAACATCTATATTTATGTATGTATATTATATATACATAAATATAATTACTATTTGCTATATTGATAATATATATGAGTAATAACACCATAAAACATTTGGAATATCAATCTCCATAATGGCATATAAAAGTTTGTAAATAGGCCATTGATGACACTTTTTAAGAATGATTTACACGAATTTATGAATTGCATTAATGTTGACAAAAGATTAAAAGGCATGTAATATTGAGAAAGTAAGTAGGGTATGACCTTCTGTCCACTTTTTAGATTGGTCTTTCTTACTTATCCGACGTGCGTAGGAAGAGCGGACTTATGATCGCTTGCGAGCAGGCTTTCTGCGAAAAAGCCGGCAACGCATCCTGACCGTAAAACTGAGAGAAACGAAATTGACCAAGTATCTCCTTACTTCGATGACGAAGTGTCAATTGTGCGACGAGTCGCTACCTCGTCATGCGGCACCCCGTTTTCAGCCATGGCAAAGGATTTGTCCATCGGAGCAAACAGCGATCGGACATTGGCAGCGGGCGGAGCTTTCCGCCCTTTAGAAGAAAGGAGAGAGGTCAATTGGGAAGTTTTGCAACAGACTTCATAGTAGCAATCACATCAGTATGGCATGACAGCGGTATGATTGCTTTTTCCCTGGGTCATGGCCTGGATTTTTGTCGGCATTTTATTGCTGTATATGGCGTTTGTCAAAGAGTATGAACCTTTACTCTTAGGGCCGATCGCTTTCGGTTGTATTTTGGCGAACTTACCGAAAAACGGTTTTGAAGAAGGAGTTTTTGCACTTATCAGCGCGGGCATTCATTATGAAATTTTTCCGCCACTTATTTTCATGGGGGTTGGCGCGATGACGGACTTCGGTCCGCTGCTCGCGAATCCCAAAACGCTTCTTTTAGGAGCGGCCGCACAAATCGGCGTGTTTGTCGCGCTCGGGGGCGCCATGTTCCTGGGCTTTACGGCACCGCAGGCGGCGGCCATCGGTATTATCGGCGGAGCGGACGGCCCGACATCGATTTACCTCGCTTCCAAACTCGCACTGGAACTCTTGGGCGCGATCGCGGTAGCGGCGTATTCGTACATGTCTCTGGTTCCTTTGATCCAGCCGCCGATTATGAAAATGTTCACCACGAAAAAGCAACGTCAAATCGTCATGGGTCAGCTGCGTCATGTGACGCATTTTGAAAAGGTGGTATTCCCCATCGCCGCGACGATCCTGATTTCTTTGATTTTGCCCTCGATCACGGCATTGCTCGGTATGCTGATGTTCGGTAACCTGATCAACGAGTCAGGCGTTACGCATCGTCTGTCGGATACGGCGCAGAACGCGTTGATGAATACGGTTACGATTTTCATCGCGCTCGGTACCGGTATCACGATGTCGGCGGAAAGCTTCTTGAATCTGCAGACGCTGTAAATTATCAGTCTCGGATTGGTCGCTTTCATCGGTGGCATGGCGGCCGGCGTACTCTTCGGTCAATTGATGACGAAGCTGGACGGCGGCAAGACCAACCCGCTGGTCGGCTCGGCGGGCGTATCAGCCGTACCGATGGCGGCGCGCGTATCGTAGGTGGTCGGCGCGAAAGCCAATTCGTCGAACTTCCTTCTGATGCACGCGATGGGACCGAACGTAGCCGGTGTTATCGGCACGGCAGTTGCGGCCGGCACGATGCTTGCCATGTTGCAAGCCATGCAATAAACTTTTTTTCCACTTACTTTCTTGCCCGAACCACTTACCTATTTTTCAAATGTTACAGTTGTTATAGGAAGAAGGTGTTGATTTGAGTCCTGCTATTATTACTCTTTGCGTCCTGGGCGTCGTCGCATTGCTGTTCATTACCGAACTGATTCCGCTTGCGATTACTTCCATGGGGGGATCGATCGCGCTGGGTTTGTTGGGCGTTATTTCTGAAAAACAAATATTCTCGGGTCTTTCGAACTCGACGGTTGTTCTGTTCGCCGGCATGTTCATTATCGGTGCGGCTTTGTTCCATACCGGTATGGCGCAAAAAATCGGCGAAAGTGTTGTCCGCCTGGCGGGCACGGGTGAAACGCGCCTGATGGGCGGCGTTATGCTCGTTACGATTATCATGAGTGCGGTACTGTCCAACACCGGTACGGCCGCATCCTTGATCCCGGTAGTTACCGGCATCTGCGCGGCGGCGAAACTGAAAGGTTCGCGCTTCCTGATGCCGATGGCGATTGCCGCGAACGTCGGCGGTACGCTCACTATGGTCGGTACGCCGCCGAATATTATCGTTACCGGTGCATTGGCCAACGCGGGTTTGCCGACATTCGGCTTCTTCGAATTTGCCTGGATGGGTATTCCGCTTTCGCTCGTTACCATCGCGTTCATGCTGACGGTCGGTGAACGCTTGCTGCCGTCGCATGATCTGGATGCGGAAGTCGAAGTGGAACAGGAAGTTGATCCGTCGACTGTCAACCACAGCAAAACGAAACAGATCGTTTCGCTCTTGATTTTGATCGGTGTTGTACTGACGATGGTTTTCTCCAAACAGCTCGGTGTATCGCTTACGACCGCGGCCGTAATCGGCGCGCTGGTGGCCGTCTTGACCGGATGTATGACAGAAAAACAGGCGTATGCCTCGATTGACTGGGTAACGATTTTCCTCTTCGCCGGCATGATGCCGATCGCGACTGCGTTGGATAAATCGGGCGCCGGTAAATTGATTGCCGATACCGTTGTCGGCTGGCTCGGGGACAGCCCGAACCCGCTCGTTATCGCGGCGATTATGTACCTCTTGAGCAACGTTATGACGCAGTTTATGAACAACACGGCGACGGCGGCGCTCTTGGCACAGCTCGGCATTTCGATGGCGCAATCCTTGCATGCGGATCCGAAAGCAGTCTTGGTCGCGATCACGATCGCCGCTTCCGCCGCCTTTGCGACGCCGGTTGCGACACCGCCGAACACCCTGGTTCTCGGACCGGGCCAATACAATTTCAACGATTACCTGAAAGTCGGTATTCCGCTCTGTATTGTCGGCTTCATCGTTTCGATGATTGTGATTCCTATCGTTTGGCCGTTCTTCCCGTGAGCTGCTGAATGACATAAAAAAGACCTCCGAAGAGGTCTTTTTTTATGCGCCGCCTACGCTTCGAACGATAGCGGCGACAGTTATGCAGGTGAGGATGCCCATAACGGTAGGAAGTAATGCGGCAAGCATTGTCCAACGCCAGCTTTTCGTTTCATTTTGAATCGTGAGCAGGGTCGTGCCGCAGGGCCAATGCATGAGTGAAAATAAAATCACGCACAGGGCGGTGAGCCAGGTCCAACCGTGGTCGAGCAAAAGCGTTTTCAAGGTGGAGAGATTATCGATATCGAGCAAAGCGCCTTCGGCGAGATAAATCATAATCATGCAGGGAAAAATGATTTCGTTCGCCGGTAGGCCTAAAATAAACGCGGTCAAAATCGTGCCGTCCAGCCCCATGAGGTAGCCCAGCGGCTCTAACGCGTTCACCATGTGTCGGACTAAGCTGATGCCATGATATTGCAGATTGGCCAAGCACCAAATCACGAGTCCGGCGGGCGCGGCGACGCTGACGGCGCGCCACAGTACAAAGAGCGTTCGGTCCAACAGCGAACGCACGATGACGGTGCCTATCTGCGGTTGGCGAAACGGCGGCAGTTCGAGCGTAAACGAGGAGGGAATTCCTTTCAGCGCGGTCATGGAAAGCAGCTTGGAAGCTACCAGCGTGGCGATGACACCGACGACAATGACCATAGCGAGCCAAAAGGCGGCTCCCAGAGAATCTAAAATTCCGCCTGAAGTCCCAATCCAAAACATGGAAATCATCGCGATTATCGTCGGAAAGCGGCCATTACAGGGCACGAAATTGTTCGTGATGATGGCAATCAGCTGCTCGCGCGGCGAATCAATGATCCGACAGCCGGTCACGCCCGCCGCGTTGCAACCGAAGCCCATGCACATCGTGAGAGCCTGTTTGCCGCAGGCTTTACAGTATTGAAAACAACGGTCCAAGTTATACGCGACACGCGGCAAATAACCGAGGTCTTCGAGTAAGGTGAAAAGCGGGAAAAAGATCGCCATCGGTGGCAACATGACCGAAACGACCCAGGCCATGACGCGATACACGCCGAATAAAAGCGGACCGTAGATCGCCTCGGATATCCCCAGAGCGACGGCGCGATCGACTAACCAATCCTGACCGGCGAAAAGAATCCGCGCTAGAATTTCGGAAGGATAGTTGGAACCGGTAATCGTCAGCCAAAAGACGCCTAAAAGCAAAAGAAACATAATGGCAAATCCGGTATACGGACCGGTAAAGTACCGGTCGAGTTTGCGATCCCGTTGCGCGTAATGCGGATTATGAAAGGTAACGACCTCTCGACTGATGGCTTCCGCGCGGCGAATGAAACTTTCGCTGATCGCGTCCCGCAGTTCCTCTTGCGGGAACCCGGCCAGCACCAAATCCCGTTGCGCCGCGGTGAGCGCCTGCGCGATGGCGGGAATTTTATATAAATTGATGCCGAGGTATCGTTCCATCGCCTGCGACATGCCGGCGGCGCGCTCCAAAAGACGTATGGCGAGCCAGCGCGGGCTCACTTTGTGGCCGACGTACGGAACGAGTTCGGGTTCCAATTTGGCGATCGCCGCTTCCATCGCTTCAGGGTAAACGTGCTTTTGCGGTTGCCGGCAAGCGACATGACGCTGTTTGACCGTGGCGATCAAATCATCGAGCCCCTTCTTGGAGCGGGCCGCCGTACCGATAACGGGAACGCCCAGACGACGGGCCAGTTGCGCCAAGTCGACAGAAATTTCTTTTTTCGCCGCTTCGTCCAGTAAATTCACGCAGACGACCACCTGCGGTGTGGTCTCCATAATTTGCAACACAAGATTTAAATTGCGTTCCAACGCGGTCGCGTCACACACGGCGATCACGCAGGCCGGTTGTTCAAAACAGATGTAATCGCGGGCGACTTCCTCTTCTTCAGAATGCGCCAAAAGGGAATAGCAGCCGGGCAGATCGACCAGCTCCAGTCGGCCGTCGGCATCTTCGTAGTAGCCGTGCGCCGTCTCCACCGTTTTACCGGGCCAATTTCCGGTGTGTTGATGTAATCCGGTCAAGGCATTGAAAACGGTGCTTTTGCCGACATTCGGATTGCCGGCGAGGGCGATGGCGGGAGTCATCTCAACAACTCCTCACCGAGATGTGGCGGCTGTCGGTCGCGCGAATCGCGATGACGGTGCCACGCACCGCAAATGCTTTGGGGTCGCCGAGCGGGCTGATGCCGATGCAGGTGACGCGCGTGCCCTCGATCAGCCCCAAATCCTGCAAACGACGCTTCAAGCTCGTTTGCGCAAGTCCCGTGACGATAGCGATATCGCCCGGGCGTAAGTCAGCCAGTGTCATACTTTCCTCCGAAAGTTTATATGTAAGTAAAAAATATATAAATGTAATGCTGGCCTCGCGTACCGCGCGGGAACGGACAGAAAAATACCCGGTAGCCGAAGTCGCTACCGGGATCATCCGGTCGACGGATACGAAACACAACAAAGAAAACGGCGCAGTGAAAGGAAAGAA
This sequence comes from Negativicoccus succinicivorans, assembly GCF_018372215.1. Taxonomy (NCBI): domain Bacteria; kingdom Bacillati; phylum Bacillota; class Negativicutes; order Veillonellales; family Veillonellaceae; genus Negativicoccus; species Negativicoccus succinicivorans. The sequence goes on from NZ_JAHAJN010000008.1 coordinate 34,986, forward strand.
CGGATGCTGTTGTGAGCCTGTCATCGCAGAAATACATCCGCAGGCGAACCCATTCGGTAATTGTAGACAGATACGTATGAGACTTTGAGTTTAATTCTCCTATTAAAACAGTATAGCATGCTTGCAATTTTTTCGGGAACGGTCAGGCCATGATTTCGGCGCGAAAAAATAAACGCTCGAGCAAAGAAAAAAACGTTATTCATCATCTTTACATGCTAAAAAATATATAAAATATGTGTTACAATATACTAAATAATGTAAACTATAGAGGAATTTTATATTATCAAATAAATATATATATTTTAGCGCTAAATATAATGGGTTGGCGCGGAAAGGAAGCCATGGACACTGAGTATTACCGTAATTTTATGGCGATGGTGGACGCGGGCAATATGACGAGCGCTGCGGAATACCTGCATGTTACGCAACCGACGTTGAGTAAGCAGCTTCAGCTTTTGGAAAAACGGTTCGAAACTAAGCTGGTCGTTGTCGCGCGCGGTCGTCGCCGTTTGCACCTGACGGAAGCCGGGGAAATCTTCTATCAGCGTGCAAAAGAAATTTGCGCTTTAGAGGACTTGGCGGGTGATGAAATGGCAACGGCGACGCGAGAGGTACGCGGCACCTTGCACTTCAGTATTTCGCCGGGACGGTCGCCGCGCTTTATTCATCGAGTACTGGCGGGATTTCATAAAGAATATCCCAACGTGCGTTTTGAACTGAAAGAAGGCAGCACGAGTGTGCAGCAAGAGGATCTTCTCGCCGGTGAGACGGATCTCGGGGTATGTCATACGACGTTGCCGCAATCGGAGCAGTTTGAATTTTTATTTACTTGCGCCGAAACACTGACGCTCGTCGGAGCGGAAGATTTACTGCGTCAGGTGCCGATGCAAGGGGCACGCTTTTCCGATTTACGCGGCATGGCGATCGCCACTTCGGGCAGCGGCGCCGCCATTTTACGGCAGGAAATCGGCGATCCGCAGACACTTTTTCAATTGGTAGCCGTCTGTACGACCAAAGCATCGGCGCTGGCTTGGGCGCGCACGGAAAATGTAGCGGCCCTCATTCCGGCGGAAGAGGAAGAAGAATTTTGGCCGGGATTGGACTCCCGAAAGCTGAGCGGTGTCACTCTGAAAAAGGCGATTGTGCGTCCGCGCAATCGCCCGCTTTCGCACACCGCGCAAGTGTTTTTACATTACTATGAAAGCGTCTTGAAAGCGGAGAAAGTCGACGCTTCTGTGAGCGCCAACGTGGATGATACGTTGGCGTCCGTATTGGTATAAATTTTGATACAAAAATAACGGCGTCATGACGCCGTTATTTTTGTGGACAGATTACCCGAGCGGGCAGACCCAGGTGTGTTAAGCGGAGAAAAAAGAGCATGTCAGACATGCGCCACCGGGAATCCATTGTGGTAGTAGAGAGCATCCGCGGTCGCCAGTCGTTTTTTGGCGAGGTAACGCCACACGCCTTGCAATGAAAACACTTCTTTGCGTGCCAAGCGCAGCGCGACCATCGCGGAACTTTCCATTGTCCCGGTATTCAGACCAGTAGCCGCCGCCAAACGATGGTCTGCGTAATGCTGCCAAAATCTCGACATAAAACCATCTCCTTTCCCTTACCTAACGGAGTTTTCTATTTATAGGATATGAGGAATGGAGAGGGATGTAAAATGAAAGTGTTTTATTGATAACCAAATAAATGCGAATAATTACTAAAAAAGTGATTTATTTTATTAAATCATAGTCAATCATTAAAAGGCGTTCGGGATCTTTTTGCCAAATGGCTCGCGCCGCAGTCAGCTCCGTCAGACTTTGTTCAAAGGCTGGGGCCGTTGTTGCCGGTACATCCATCGTGAAGCGAACGGCATCCGTAAATTGACGGTCAACAATAATATATGGCATGTCCTTCCAGGCGTTTTCCAGCGCGCCCAAAAGATCATAGGGGATTTGGACAGAATAACGATGGTGGGCGACATACGCGACGATCGGCGCGGCGGTTAGACTCTCGGCGAGAGTTCCCCCGTACGCGCGGGCCAGGCCGCCGGTGCCGAGTTTGATGCCGCCGAAATAGCGAGTTACTACGGCGAGCAAATTGGTCATATCCCGTTGTTGCAACACATGCAGCATGGGACGACCTGCCGTGCCGGCCGGTTCGCCGTCGTCATTGGATTGCTCCTGCAAGGTGCCGGTGGTGCCGAGGCGAAGCGCCGAGCAGTGATGCGTCGCATCGTAGTAGCGTTTGCGAATGGCCGCCAACGCGTCCTTGGCTTCCTCCGCGTCATTGACGGGAATCAGATCACAGATAAAGCGCGATTTTTTGATGACCGTTTCGTAATGAAAAGGTTCTTTGATTGAAAAATACATATGACCTCCGCTATTAGAGTAACTGCATTTTACCATGTAGGCAACTCTTGACAAAAGTGCTATACTGAAAATACATAGAAAATATTCGATATAATGACAACCGTGATTGACGGAGAGAAGGTATAGAATGAAACAAACGTTACGACTTGCCATTACCGGCATGCATTGCGCGGCCTGTTCCGCGCGGATCGAAAAAGTCGTCGGGCGCATGGCGGGAGTGCAGGAAGTGGCGGTCAATCTGATTACCGGCCGCGCCCGGCTGGTGTACGATGAGCAGGCGGTAACCGCCGTCGATATCATTGCTAAAATTGAAAAAAGCGGTTACGGTGCGCATATTGCCGATGCCGCTTGGGAAGATCCGGGGGCGGAGGTGCGGGCGGCGAAACGGCGTTTGCTCATCGCATTCGTTTTCGCCTTACCGCTGATGATCGGAATGGTCGGCGCACTCACGGGCTGGTGGTCGATGTTGCCGGGCGTTGCGGAGCTCGTTTTGGCGACGGTCGTGCAATTCGGACCGGGACTTTATTTTTATCGCGGTGCGTGGGGCGCATTGCGCGGCGGCTCGCTCAATATGGACGTGCTCGTGGTCTTGGGAACGACGACAGCGTATCTCTACTCGCTGTATGAACTTTTTGGCGGTGCCGGACATTTATATTTTGAAACGTCCGCGTGGCTGATTACCTTTATTTTACTCGGTAAATACTTGGAAGCGGCCGCGAAACGCCGCACCGGACGAGCGCTGGAAACATTGCTTGCCGCGGCGCCCGCGCGGGCCCATCGCAAAGACGGGGAAGAAATCACAACCATTGACGCGCATGACGTGACGGTCGGCATGACGCTTTGGGTCAAAGCGGGTGAGCAGATTCCGGTGGACGGTCAAGTCAGCGAAGGCGCACCGGAAGTGAACGAAGCGATGTTGACCGGTGAAAGTATGCCGGTAGAAAAAACGGTCGGCGATACGGTGACCGGCGGCACGGTGAACGGCGCGACGCCCTTTACGATGACGGCGCAAGCGGTCGGCGCCGATACGGTGCTTTCTCAAATCATTCGCGTCGTGGCGGCGGCGCAGGAATCCAAAGCGCCCATTCAGCGACTGGCGGATATCGTTTCCGCTCGGTTCGTGCCCGCGGTGATTTCGATTGCGGCGCTGACGGGCGTCGTTTACTACGCTTTTTTCGACGCCACGTTGGAAACCGCGCTGCTGCGTACCGTGGCGGTGCTTGTCATCGCTTGCCCGTGCGCCTTGGGACTGGCGACGCCGACATCGATCATGGTCGGCTCCGGCGTGGGCGCGCGTTCGGGCATTCTTTTTAAAAGCGCCGCCGATCTGGAAGAGGCGGGTAAACTTACCCATATTATTTTTGATAAAACCGGCACACTTACCAAAGGGGAACCGGAAGTGGTGGCGCTGGCGCCGCAGGGAACGATGACGGAAAACGACCTGCTCGCGTTGGCGCAAGGTTTGGAAAGCGGTTCCGGCCACCGTTTGGCCGGGGCGATTTTGGCCGCGGGGCAAGCGCGCACGATTCCGGCGCGCCGTTTTACGGAATTAAAGGAAACCGTCGGCAAGGGCATGAGCGGTCAATACGAAGGCGCGACGTATACGATCGGTCGAGCCGCGTCCGATGACCCGACAGCCGCCGCCTGGGAGGCGCAGGGGCGCACGGTGCTGGCCGTGCGTCGTGAAACGGAAGTGCTCGGGCTGATCGCGGTGGCGGACGCGTTGCGCGAGGACGCGGCGGAAGCCATTCACGATTTACATGCGCAGGGCATCGAAACGGAACTTTTAAGTGGCGACAATCGTCCCACCGCCACGGCAATTGCGCAAAGTCTCGGGATCGACACCGTGACGGCGGAAGTAAAACCAATCGAAAAAGCGGACCATGTCGCCGCGCGTAAAGGTGGGGGCCGATTGATTGCGATGGTCGGCGACGGCATCAATGACGCGCCGGCGTTGGCGACAGCGGATTTGGGCATCGCGATCGGTTCCGGCACGGCGGTCGCGATGGATGCCGCGGATATCGTTTTACTCCGCAGTCGCGTGCGTGACGTGGCTCGCTCCGTCACGCTGGCGAAAGAGACGCTGAAAAATATTCGTCAAAATCTTTTCTGGGCGCTGATCTACAACATGATTGGTATCCCGCTGGCCGCGCTCGGTTACCTTTCACCGCTCCTCGCGGGCGCCGCGATGGCGCTCAGCTCCGTGTCCGTTGTACTCAACGCGTTGCGTTTGCAATACGTGTCATTACGGTGAAGTGGTCTATGCCGATGCTTTTTAGCGTGGTCACGCACCTTACAAAACCAAGGCGTATCGCTATTTTACAAAAAATGAAATCCCCCGTTACGGGGGATTTTTTAAAATGGTGTACAATAGTGACAAGGAGGAACGCTTATGAACGATGTAGAAGTACGAGAGCGACTCGCGGAACTCGGGGTCGTCGAAACAGAAGCGGAAGACGAAGTACTTTTGGTGCAGGATTTTGCCGACGGACGGTACGCGGTGATCACCGACTCGGAAGGACGCGCGCCGGAAACATTCGCCGAAGAGTTGTATTGGACATTGTACGCTGACGACGGTGAATTTTTATGGACGGTGACGATCCAAGACGGTGCGGCGTTGGCGGACTTGCTCGCGGCCGGCGCCGGCGATGAAGATTTGATTACGCGCATGAGCGATTTGCGCGCGAAAAACACGGAAGAATTTTTGAACCGACAGTAGGAGGAGAGAAAATGACGGCCATGGATACGCTCTCCGGTCGCGATTGAGGCCGTTTCGGCAAAGCGGTCACGCAGCAACTCGAAGACGCGCCGCAGCCGGTCATCGCCGAGGTGAACGGCTACGCGTTGGGCGGCGGTTGTGAACTTACGCTTGCCTGCGATTTTCGGTACGCGAGTGAAAACGCGCAATTCGGTCAGCCGGAAGTGAAGTGGGGCATTTGCGCCGGTTTCGGCGCGAGCCAAGGCTTGACGCGCGCGGTCGGCCCCGCGATGGCGAAAGAACTTTTATATACCGCCGATTTCATCGATGCGCGGGAAGCGTTGCGGATTGGTTTGGTCAATCGCGTAGTACCGCAAAAAGACTTGCTGGAAACAGCGCTGGCGACGGCGAGACGTATTCAAAAGAATGCCAAAGCCGCAGTGCGCGCCACGAAACGTTCGGTACTGGCGGGACAGGATTTGGATCAGCGTAATGCGATTGAATTGGAAGCGCAATATTTCGGCATTTGCTTCGCGACCGAGGACCAAACGAAACGCATGCAGTTGTTCGGAAAGAAAAAATAATGGCGAAAGATACGCAACCTAAAGAAGAAGTTACATTTGACACATTCGCTCCATTGGATATTCGCACGGGAACGATTGTGGAGGCCGGTCCGCTCAAGGGGGCGCGCGTGCCTGCGTATCGGCTGAGAGTGGATTTCGGACCCGTGATCGGCATCAAGCAGTCATCGGCGCAAATCACGGACCTTTATAGTCCGGAAGGTCTGATTGGCGAGCAGGTGCTCGGCGTGGTCAATTTCCAGCCGATGCATATCGCCGGTTGGCGCTCGGAAGTGCTCGTACTCGGCGTGTATACGGAGCAGGGTGTTGTTCTCATCGCGCTGAAACAAAAAACGGATAACGGTATGATATTAGGCTAATCAAAAAAAGACGCGCGCGCGTCTTTTTTTGTTGCGCAAAATTAAAAAATACATGTCGCCGGAAAAAGAGAATGACAAAATGGCAGCCGCGGTCATTCCATGCTATAATGCAGAAAAGAACATTTGTTCGGAGTGAAGTTATGGAATTTGACACGCTGCAACACAAACTGAAAATTTTAACCGATGCCGCAAAATACGACGCCAGCTGCAGTTCGAGCGGGTCCCGCCGATCGCATCGCAAAGGGGGCGTGGGCAATGCCGCCGAGTCGGGAATTTGCCACAGCTGGAGCGAGGACGGACGTTGCATTTCGCTGCTGAAAATTCTCCTCACCAATAAGTGCATTTACCACTGCGAATATTGCGTCAATCGCAGCAGCAACGATGTGGAACGGGCGGAGTTCACGCCCGAAGAGGTCTGCGAACTCACGCTTAATTTTTATAAGCGCAACTATATCGAAGGCTTGTTCCTTTCGAGCGGGATTGTCGGTAACGCCGATCACACGATGGAAAAACTGATCCGTGTCGCGCGCCTCTTGCGTTATCGGGAGAATTTTAACGGCTATATCCACATGAAAGCGATTCCCGGAGCATCGCCCGCACTGGTCGAAGAATTGGGACGATTGGTGGATCGGTTGAGTGTGAATATCGAACTGCCGACGGAATCGGCGCTGGCGCTTTTGGCGCCGCAAAAAAGCTTTGCCAAGATCTTTCAACCGATGGCGACCATTCGCCAACATATTCGGGAGAGCCGCAGTGAGCGCAAAAAATCACGGCACGCGCCGCTTTTCGCGCCGGCGGGGCAAAGTACGCAAATGATTGTCGGCGCGAGCCGCGAGGACGATCGCACGATCATTCAGCGGGCCCAAGCGCTGTATCATTCGTTTGACTTGAAGAGGGTATACTATTCGAGTTTCGTGCCGGTGGTGTCGTCGCGCTTCACGGAAGGCATCGTGAAACCGCCGCTTTTGCGCGAACATCGCATTTATCAGGCGGATTTTCTGATGCGCTACTATGATTTCACGGCCGATGAAATTTTAACGGCCAAAGAGCCTTTTTTCGACTTGGAGTTGGACCCGAAAATGAGCTGGGCGATTTGTCATTTGGATCGTTTTCCGGTGGAAATCAACCGCGCCGATTTGGAGGAGCTGATCCGTATCCCGGGGATCGGCATCACCGGCGCGAAACGTATTATTCGCGCGCGTCGTTTCGCCAAGTTGAAATACGACGACTTGCGGACGCTGAAGATTTCTACCAAGCGGGCGCGCCACTTCATGACGGTCGCGGGCGTATACCGCGGCGCGGCGATCCGTTCGCGTCACGACTTGCGGCAGCGCATGAAGTCGCTCGAAGATGCGCCTCGCTATGAGCAAATGGACTTGTTCGCGCCATGCTGACGCACTATGACGGAACCTATCCGGGATTTTTAACGGTGATTTTCGCGCGCTATCGAACGTTGGAAACGATTGAAATCGAACCGCTCACACCGCAAATGGATTTTTTGGTGGCGCATGATCGGGTCGTGACCGATCCGGCGAAAGCGGCGCGTGTCGCGACGTATTTGCGCGACCATTTCGGCGCCGATTTCCTGCGCCGTTGCTATGCCGCGTTGCTTTCGGTCGAAGCGCGCCATGAAACGGTGACCGCGCGAACGATCAAAAAATGTATTCGCCACGGCAAAGGCGTTTTGGCGAGCGCCGATCGGGACGCAGTCGCGTTTGATCGGATCGTGCGCGCGGTCTACAGCGAAGCGCACAGTTGGAAGGGTTTACTGCGCTTTCGTGAGGTACAGGATGGCTACTGGTACGCGCCGTTTGCGCCCAAGCATGATGTCATCGAACTGCTGACCGCGCATTTTGCCCGCCGGCTCAACGGCGAGCATTTCGTCATTCATGATTGTCCGCGCGGTTGCGCCGCGTTGCATGCGGACGGCCGCACGGAATATTTTTCCGCCACGGCCTTGTCCGTCGTCGAAACGGCGGCTGAAAGCGCGTACCAGGACGCCTGGCGACTGTTTTATAAAACCGTCGCGATCCCCGAGCGCGCCAATCCGAAACTGCGCCAAAGCAACATGCCCAAACGCTACTGGGCGCATTTGATTGAGCGTTTATAAAACATCTTCGTCGCAAGAAGCCGCTGCGCTTTCAAAGCATAAAAAAGAACCGCCATTTTTTCATGGTGGTTCTTTTTAGTGATTGTCATCGTTGCGATGGGCGGAGCTTTCTTCCAATAGAGCCGCGTTGCGCAACAAAATTTTTTTGCCGCGCCACGCCCAGGCGCGATCGCCGTAAGCGGCTTGGAACGTGCGGTTCGAATGGCGGGCAATTTCCGCCGCGGTGATGTGCGTGATGCGATCATTCTGAAATTCGGGGAGCGGCGTCGGCTCGGCCGCGGTGTTATGCGGGCAGACCTCCTGACAGACGTCGCAGCCGAAAATATAATGATTTTTCGCGATGATGGCGGCTTCAGCGGCGGTCAGATCGCCTTTTTTCTGTGTGATGTACGATTTGCAACGCGGCCAAATAAATCGTTCCGGCGTCAGCGCCTGACCGGGGCAAAAGCGGCGACAACGTCCGCACTGCAGACATGTTTTTTGCAGCGGTTCGCTCGGCGCCAGCGCAAGCGTCGTGACAAGCCCGCCGATCATGGTGTGGGTGCCGTAGCGATCATTAATGAGCGCCTTGTTCCAGCCGAAAAAGCCCAACCCCGCGAGATACGCCAGGGCTCGATCCGGAAGCGGCGACGTGTCGACAAAAGAGAAGAAATCGGCATCGGAAAAATGCGCTTGAAGGCGGGTCTGTAAGCGCGTTAAATAGTGTTGCACAATGATATGGTAATCACGCGCCCGCGCGTATTCCGGCAAGTTCGCGGGAGGTTCGGCGGCGTTTTCCGCAGTGGCTGAGGCGGGACGATACGGAAAGAGACAAACGATCACGCTCTGCGCGCCGGGCAACAAGGCGGCCGGATCCAGACGCGTCGTCACATCCGACGGCGTGAAGGGCGACGGTTCGCCGGCCGCGTGGAGTGTCGCGGCAAGCGTCTCGGGGAGCGGCAGACGCACGAAGCCGACTTCGGTAAGACCGAGGTGGTTTGCTTGCGTGATGATGATTTTATTTTTGTCCATGTCGCTCCTTTCCGTTTTCATGTAAACAAAAACCGTGCCGTGATACGCAGCACGGTGTATTTATTCTTCTTCGCCGCGACGCAGACGTGCGCGTAAAAGTTCGGCGACGCTTTCCGTCGGACTGTCGTCGCTGTCGTATAAAAGACCTTTCTCACTTTTCACCACAAGGCGATCATAGCGATGCTCATGGTGCACCGCCAACGCGGTTTCCACGAATTTATCGCAGGCCCAGTCGTGATACTCGGGACTCATCATGCGAGCCAGCGCCGGCGCTTTGATAAGTTGCTGCTGGTACAGTTGTTGCAGCGACTGCCAGCTTTCCAGCCGCGGCGTCGCGCGAAATTTGACAATGACATAGTAGCCGCTATCCTGCAGGAGTTTAAGCTTGGACAAAATTTCTTCCGGGTCGGTGCAATTGCTTTCGATCAGCAAGTGGCGACGTTCGGCGACGGCCTGTTGAAACGCTTTTTCCGCCATGTAATCGGCAAAATGTTGCGTGATGTAAATACTGTACAGACCGTATTTTTCCTGCAGTTCCTGGTAATGCGGATGAAAACCGAACAAGGTATCGGGATCGCCGTGGATGAGCTGGTGCTCGTGGTTGTCAATGACCGTTGAAGCCATGCGGGACTTGCCCGAGCCGGGTTGCCCGCCGATCAGGTAAGCGATCGGACGCTCCACATGTTTCGGTTTATTGCCTGCGATGATGGGCCACACACGCGTGGCGAATACAAAATCGGCCTGCGCGCGATCATAGGTGGATTCCGGCGCGGGCGGAACAAAATCAATATCCGGTTTGGCGATTTCTTCAAAAAAGATCTCCGGCAAGTAGACATCCATGATGGCCAGCGCTTCTTCCAGCATGGCTACCTGTTCTTCGACGGAAATACCATAACCGCGACGCTCTTCGATTTCCGCAATCGCGGCGACGGTGCGGCGGATCAGTTCACCCAGCCGCTCCATGTGGCGCTGCTTACGCGAACCGCTTTGCGGGTCCGCGACCAACATGTTGCGAACCGTCACAAAAATTTCCGCGTTGACTTCCAGCTGAATCCCGGGGGGGACTTGGTCGGCCGCTTTTTCGAGCTGCTGTAAGGTCTTTTGACTATACGGCATCCGGTGCATCACACTCCTGTATTGAGTCAATATAAATCCTGTATACCTGTATATCTGTAGTAATAGTAGCAAATAATTACGGAAAAGTCACATGAAAAAACTCCTCTCGCTATGGAGAGGAGTGAAATGCCGCGTGGATTTACGCGCGGGTGCGGTTTGCGAGCGCCTTCAGGACAAGACCGGCCGCTTCGCGGTGCATCTCCTGATAGTCTTTTGGGCTGACGAAAACATTTTCATCCCGATTTACATGACAGACCAAACAATTGGCGGCGGGAACATTATACAGAGAGGCAAGCGTATAAATGATCGCTGTTTCCATATCGCAGTTGATGACGCCGCGCGCTTTAAGATCCGTCATCAGCTTGCTTTCCGCAGGATTTTCGGACCAGGGGACAGAGCGGCCCTGACCGAGATAGTACGTGCCTGCCGTAAAGCCGATACCGTAAAAGGCTTGCTTTTTTTGCCGACAAGCTTCCTGATACAAAGCGTGCCATAGCAGAGGATCGGCCGCGGCGGGATAATTGTCGTCGACGTACGCGTGCAAAAGAGATTTGTCACGGATCATAGCGTGATTGAATAGCAGCGCGCCGGCGGGAATATCCTCCCGCCAGCTGCCGCAACCGCCGACGCGCACAAATGCTTGCGCGCCGTTTTCGATAAGCTCCATCACGGCGATTTCCGTCGATCCCAGGCCGATACCGGTCGAGCAGACCGAAAACAATTTGTCTTCGTACGTACCGGAACAGACGACGAACTCGCGATTTCGGCAAAGTTCGGTGACATTTTGCCAATGATCGGTGACCAGCGGAATGCGACCGGGATCGCCAACGAGCAATGTCGCCTCGCCTAAAGAGCCGGGCGTAACGCCTTGCAAGTGAATGCTCATAACATTTCCTCCGCGTCAACGACGGACGGATCGCGTTTCAAAGTCAACATCACCGCGAACGAGATCAAATAGAGCACCGTGAAGTAGAGCATCGCGTATCCAATGGTATAGTATTGCAACAAATAACCGATGGCGATCGGTGAGAAACCGCCGATCGCGCGTCCGATATTAAAGATTGTATTATTGGCAGTAGCGCGAATATTGGGCGGATAAAAGCTTGAAATCAAGGTGCCGTAGCCCGCATTCATGCCGTTGGCGAAGAACCCGACTACCGCGCCGCCGAGTAAGATGGCGATACCGCTGTTGGCATAAGCGTAAAGCAGAACCGAAACGGCCGAGCACAAAAGAAAGATGCCGTACGATTTTTTGGCGCCAAGGCTGTCCATGAAACGTCCGAATAAAAGCATGCCCAGACACATGCCGACGATGGTGCTGATGGTCCAAAGCGCGGAACCGGAAATCGTCAGCCCCAACTGTTTTTGCAAAATCGAAGGCAACCAAGTCATCAAGCCGAAGTAGCCGCTGACCTGCACGGACGACATAATGATAAGCGTCACCGTAGTCCACGCGAGGCGCGGCGTTTTTACCAGCTCCGACAAAGAAACATTTAAGGATTTTCCCTGCGCTTCCGCCGCTTCTTTAGCAGCGAGCCATTGGGGAGTTTCCGGCAAGTGGTAACGAACCGCAACCGCCAGAAAAACCGGTATGATACCGAAGATGAAAAGACCGCGCCAACCGACGACAGGCAGCAGGAAGTACGCCAGCAGCGCCGCAATGATGGCGCCTACTTGGCCGCCGATCGTGACGTAGGAATTGGCCTTGCCGCGTTCGTGGCGCGGAAACGCTTCCACGAGCATCGCCATGCCCACACCGAACTCACCGCCGCCGCCTACACCGGCGAGGAAACGGCAAGCCGCTACCCACCAAATGTTGGGCGCGAAGCCGATTACCGCAGTGGCGATTGAAAACAGCAGAATCGAATAGGAAAAAATCTTAATGCGCCCGTATTTGTCGGCGAGCAAACCGAACATAATTCCGCCCAGCAGCATGCCAATATTAGTGACGGTCGAGATCATGCCGCCCTGCGCGCCGCTCAAGCCGAATGTCGCCATAATGGATGTCAAGGTGAATGACAGCATCATGATGTCGATACTTTCCAGCCCCAGGCCGAAAATAGATGACCACAAAATACGATTTCGATAACTCATACATGCCTCCTAAGCAATCATTCCACACAAAACGGCGCCGTTCTCCGACAGCGCCATTAACTATAACAGTATAACAAAATGAAGATGTTTTGTCAGTCATTTTTTCGTTTTTTGATCAGCTTGAATTGCCAGGGGAATGATTTTCCGTAAGTCGCATAATCAATGCCGCGGCGGACATTGCGTACGATCCTTTCATCGTTGGCGATTTTGCCGTGCCGCAATTGCAAATAGCCAGACAAGACGGTTTTGCCGGAAAGCGCGGTGCTTATCCCCAACGCGCGCGCCAGTTTTCCGGGACCGTCGGCCCAGTGCTCCGGTCGGATGCCGGCGCGGCGTACACGCACCAACTCGTCGCCGTAAATAATTTCACCTGCGCGCAAGAGCACGGCGGCCGGTGTGCCGTCTGCATCAACGACGATGTTGGCGCAGTCATGCAAGCCGTAAACAAGATACACATACATATGACCGGCGGGACCGAACATGGGACGATTGCGATTCGTTTCGCCGCGATACGCGTGCGACGCATCGTCCGGATGGCCGCGATAGGTGCCGCCGTAGGCTTCCGTTTCCGTGAGTCGGATGCCGACCAGTCCCTCGGGACTGCGGTGCCAAAGGGTTGCGCCCAAAAGGCGACGCGCCGCCGTCACGGCATCGGTCGTAAGTTCTTCCTGTGTAAATCGCGGGCGGCGAAACCAATTAAGCGCGGACATCGACATGCATCCCGATTTCCAAATGCGGTGCCGGCGCAGCGATGACGCGTTCGCCGACCGCAAGACCTGCCAAGACGACCCAATCGTCACCGTCAACATAAGCGGTAGTGACGTGTCGGGCGTCAATCAGACCGTCCGCAGTGACAATGTATACGGTATCGTCACCGATATTGCTGCTGCGCGGTAAATGAATCAACGGTACCTTGGTCGGCAGCTTCAACGTGAGCGGATAGGGGGTGGCGGGTTGCAACACCTCGCCGGGATTGTCAAACCGGAACTTCAGTGCGGTCACGTCGCCGCCCGTTGGGGAGAGCGCGGTCATTTCACCGAAGTAGTCGTGACCGTTGACCCGTAACGTAAGCGTGGTTTCGGGCGCGGTGCGGGCTTGTTGAACAGATTCCGTAAGGGCATTGGGAAGCGGCATTTCACCCACCAATGGCGAAAGGGAGGCGATGACTAGCGCAGGACGGTCTTGCACGGCCACGCCGTCAGCGGTAACGTACACCGCGGTGACTTTTCCGGCGACAGGCGCGGTAACGTTGGCGGCGGCAATCTGACGTTCAATCGTCGAAGTGTCCGGCGCCGCGGCAGCGGACGGAGTATACACGGACGGTTGCTTTGCCTGTTCGCGCGCGACAATTTTGGCGTATTCCGCTTGCGTAATTATGCCCTGTTGTAAAAGTTGTTGCGCCTCCGTGACCGCGGGTGTGTTGACCGGCGGTGCGGCCGGCGCGGAGACTCCGCTTGCGGCGTTGCGAGCTCGCGCCAGCTGCGCCTCGTACGGACTGACATCGATCGTGAATAAGTGATCATTTACACTGACATTCGTGCCGACCGTCGGCACCGGACCGACAATCGGCCCGGACGCGGCCGGTGAAACGGTCGCGCTGTACAACGGCGCCAAGGTCACATCGCGCGTGATCATGAGCGGTTCGGTGACGGGTTTGACGATGATCACATCGACGCTTTTGCTGCGCGCCATGTACCACCAACTGCCCAGACCGAGTATAAGTAAAATAAGGAGGGCACCCAGTCCCCACCAAAGTTTTTTACGTGGTTGCATAATTCACCTCTGTTCTATCGTATTATAGCATTTGCCGTTGCTCCGACAATAAAAAATACCCGCCGCAGCGGGTATTTTTTAGAGATCCTGCAAGAGCCGTCGAAACGCGGTATTGCGCCATAAAAGCGGAATCAGTACGCAGCCTAACACGCTGACTGCGACAAATTCGCCGGCGGCAATGTAGAGCATGGTTAAACCGACGCTTTCACCTTCGAGCGCACCGAGGTACGCAAGCTCCGCGCCGATGAGCACGCCGTTGGACACGACGGGCAAGAGCGAAGCGGTCCAAATGTTGGGCATGTAGCGCATACCGTAGACGGCGATCGCGGTAGCGAGCGTGCCGACCACAATGTCGATCATGCCGAACGGGCTCGCAAGGTTCGCAAGCAAGCAGCCGAGAATTAAGCCCGGCACGACTTTCGGTTGGTAAAACGCGAGCAGCGTCAGTACTTCCGATAAACGTACCTGCACGGGACCGTAGCTGAACGGCGCCAGCGCGACCGTAAGGAGCGCGTACACTGCGGCCAACACCGCATTGATGACGAGCATACGAGTATTCATGTTCCATTCCTCCTTGTTTTTGTTTTTACGAAGTGGGACCAAGAAAACACTTCGCACCGATATAGTGTAGCATAGAGCGGGGCGGAGAACAAGAAATGAATAATTTTACTGATAAAACTTAATTTTTGATGTATACTATTTATGAATATACTTGACAAGATATCGATGCGGCTACATACCGGTAGGAGGTTACGGCATGGCAAAATTGGCGGTTATCGGCAGTTGTTCTGTAGACTTGGTCGTGGAAGCGGCCCGGCGTCCGCAAGCGGGTGAGACGCTGTTTGCAGAACATTTTTTTATGAGTTGCGGCGGTAAAGGAGCCAATCAGGCGGTAGCGGCGGCACGACTCGGAGCGGACGTGGCAATGATCGGCGCCATCGGCGAAGATGCCTACGGGAAAATGCTCTGCGAAAATTTTGTAAAAAACGGCGTAGACGCCCGCTTTTTAATGACCCTTCCCGACGTTTCAACGGGAACGGCGCATATTACGCTGGCCGAGGGTGATAACAGCATACTGGTAGTGCCGGCGGCGAACTTTCGGTTGACAGCGGCGCATATTGAACAGGCGTTGGATCAGCTGGGGGAATTGGATATGGTGTTGTTGCAAAATGAGGTACCGCAGGATGTGACCGAAGACGCGATTCGTCTTTGCGCCGAGCGGAACATTCCGGTACTTTGGAATCCGGCGCCGGCGCGTGAATTGGCGCCGGATATTATGGCGATGTGCCGCTATATTACGCCGAACGACCATGAGCTGGCGCTCTTGTTTGATGTGGCAGATCCGCTGGAACTGTCGGCGGAATGGCAGAAAAAACTGATCGTGACGCGCGGTAAAGACGGCGTCGATTACTATGACGGCAAGAACGTTCACCGCGTCGCCGGGGAATCGGTCGCCGTCGTCGATACGACCGGAGCAGGAGATACGTTTAACGGCGCGTTTGCGGTCGCGATCAGTGAAGGACAGGATCTTGAAACGGCGCTTCGGTTCGCCAACCACGCGGCCGCCCGTTCGATTACCGCGCACGGCGCGCAGGGCGCGATGCCGTGGCGTGACGAGATGGAGGCATGACATGCAGAAACACGGAATTTTGAACAGCAAGATCGCGAAAGTACTCGCCGATCTCGGTCATACCGATCGGATCATGATTGCCGACTGCGGGTTACCGATTCCGCGCGATGTGGAACGCATTGATTTGGCGCTGGAGTTCGGTGTGCCGTCCTTTTTGGACGTGTTGCGAGTCGTCATGGATAACATGAAAGTGGAACAGTACCTGATCGCGAGCGAAATGGATTCGCTAAATCGGCCGCTGTTTCAGGAAATGCAACAATTAATGGGCGATATCCCCGGTGCGTATGTAACACATGGACGCTTGAAAGAATATTCGCGCGACGTCAAAGCCATTATCCGTACGGGTGAGGCGACGCCGTACGCCAATGTGATTTTACAAAGCGGCTGTATCTTTTAGCTGCAAGGAGTGACGGTATGCAAATTGAGATGCGTGACATCTCCAAAGCATTCGGACAGAACCGAGTGCTTTTAGGAGTCAATCTGACGGTTCGTCCCGGTGAAATTCATGCCCTAATGGGTGAAAACGGGGCCGGCAAGTCGACTCTGATGAACATTTTGACCGGCCTGCATAAGGCCGATAACGGCACGATTCTGGTGGACGGTGCGGAACGTGTATTTACTTCGCCGCGTGAAGCGGAAGATGCAGGGATTGCGTTTGTCCATCAGGAATTGAATATTTGGCCGAATTTGACGATCCTGGAAAATCTTTTTCTGATGCGTCCGCTTAAAAATTCGTGGGGCATGCTGGACTGGGATCGCATGCGCGAATTGGCGGCGGCCAAATGTGACGAACTGAATATTTCCCTGCCGCTTGGAAAAGAGGCGCAGGAGTGCTCCGTCGGGCAGCAGCAGCTGACGGAAATCGTGCGCATGCTGATGCTTGACGCGCAAATCGTGATCATGGATGAACCGACCGCCGCCTTGAGTGAGCGGGAAACCGAAGTGCTGTTCCGGGTATTGGATCAGATGCGGGCAAAAGGCGTCGGCATCATTTACATCTCGCACCGCATGGAGGAAGTATTCGAGCTTTGCGACACGGTGACCGTGATGCGCGACGGCATGGCGATTTCCACGCAGCCTGTCGAGGAGACGACGATGGACCGCGTCGTGGCCGATATGGTCGGCCGTTCGCTGACGGAATACTATCCGGAGCGCACGGTAACGCCGGGCAAAGTCATTTTTGAAATTAATAATTTGAACAGTGCGGGCGTGTTCCACGACGTTTCGTTTACGATTCGCGAAGGCGAGATCTTGGGGATTGCGGGTCTGATGGGGGCCGGCCGTACCGAGATTATGCGCGCGCTTTTCGGCGTCGATAAAAAAGACAGCTGTGAAATTAAAATTCACGGGCAGGCGATGAAGATCGATAACCCGTCGGATGCCATTAAGGCGGGGATCGGTTTCATTACCGAAAACCGCAAGACGGAAGGTCTGATTTTAGATTTTTCCATCGGCGATAATATTTCGTTGCCGAGCATCGAAAAGTTTGCTTCGCATCAATACGTGCGCCGCGGCGCGGAAAATGAATTTACGGAAATGCTCGCCAAGCGGCTCGGCGTCAAAGCGCAGTCGCTGACGGAGCCGGTCGGAACGCTTTCGGGCGGTAACCAGCAAAAAGTCGTGATTGCGAAATGGATCGGGATGAAACCGGCGATTCTGATCATGGACGAACCGACGCGCGGTATCGATGTCGGCGCCAAGCGGGATATTTACGATTTAATGAATGAGTTGACGGCGGCCGGCGTTGCCATCATCATGGTTTCCTCGGAATTACCGGAAGTCATCGGTATGAGTGATCGCATTATGGTGATTCGCGAGGGTTCGATTGCAGGCGTGCTGGACCGCAGTGAAGCCACGCAGGAAAAAATTATTACATTAGCTACAGGGGGACAGTAATTCATGTCGACAAATGTGAAAAATCTATTGCGTAATCTCGGACCGCTTTTAGGTCTGGTACTGCTGTTCGTTATTTTGACGGCACTCAATCCGACATTTCTTAATCCGTCCAACCTGTCGAACCTGCTGCGGCAAGTCTCGGTCAACGCGCTGATTTCCTTCGGTATGACGTTTGTCATTCTGACCGGCGGCATTGATCTTTCCGTCGGTTCGTTGCTGGCACTTTCGACCGCGTTGATGGCGGGCATGATCAAGAGCGGTATGGATCCGGCCATGAGCATGGCGCTCTGCTGTCTTATCGGCATCGCGCTCGGTGCGGCCAACGGACTCATCATCACGTACGGCAAAGTCGCGCCGTTTATCGCGACCTTGGCGACGATGACGATTTTCCGCGGGGCGACGTTGGTGTACAGTGACGGTCGCCCGATCAGCGGCTTGACTTCGCATCCGTTTTTTACGGCGTTTGGCATAGGCGACGTCTTCGGTGTGCCGGTGCCGGCGATCACGACGCTGCTCATGTTCGCGCTTTGCTGGTTTATTTTAAATAAAACAACGCTCGGCCGGAAAACGTATGCGGTCGGCGGCAGTGAAAAAGTATCGTACATCGCGGGTATTCACATCTCGCGCGTCAAAATTTTCGCGTACGCGATCACGGGCCTTTTAACCGCGTTGGCGGGCATCATCATTACGAGCCGCCTCAACTCCGCCCAACCTACGGCAGGGACCGGTTATGAGCTTGACGCGATCGCTGCGGTCGTTTTGGGCGGGACCAGTCTGGCCGGTGGTAAAGGCCGCATCACGGGTTCTCTGATTGGTGCGTTGATCATCGCCACGCTCACAAACGGACTTAATATTTTGAATGTTTCCAGTTTTTACCAACAAGTTGTCAAAGGCGGCGTTATTTTGTTGGCGGTTCTGATGGATCGCAAAAAATAAGAGGGGGTTATGGAATGAAGTTACGCAAGTTATTACTCGTCGTGATGTCGCTTTGCCTGGTCGTTTTAATGGCCGGTTGCGGCGGCAGCGACAAAAAAGAAGCGCCGGCGGCTAAAACCGGTGAAAAAATTACGGTAGGTTTCTCCGTATCGACATTGAACAATCCGTTCTTCGTCACGCTGAGCGACGGTGTCACCGAAAAAGCGAAAGCTTTGGGCGTGGACGTACAGACGCTTGACGCGGGGAACGATCCGGCCAAACAGGCCAATGATGTAGCGGACTTGATCCAACACAAAGTAAACGTTTTGTTGATCAACCCGGTCGACTCCGCGGCGATCGCCAACTCGGTCGAAGCGGCCAACAAAGCCGGTATCCCGGTTCTGATGGTAGACCGCGCTTCCGATGGCGGCCAAGTCGTATCTCTGATCGCTTCCGATAACGTTAAAGGCGGCGAAATGGCGGCGCAATACATCATCGATAAACTCGGTAGCAATGTAGCGGTTGCCGAAATGGAAGGTATCCCGGGCGCGTCTGCGACTCGTGAACGCGGCGAAGGCTTCCACAAACTCGCCGACAGCAAATTGAATATTGTCGCTAAACAGACGGCAGAATTCGATCGGACCAAAGGTCTGACGGTGGCGGAAAATATTTTACAAGCCAACCCCGAAATCCAGGCTATTTTCGCGCACAATGATGAAATGGCACTCGGTGCTATTGAAGCGGCGAAGAGCGCCGGTAAACAAGTATTTATCGTCGGTTTTGACGGCACGGAAGACGGTATTAAAGCCGTTAAAGACGGTTCCATGGCGGCTACGATCGCGCAGCAGCCGAAACTGATGGGCGAACAGGGTCTTGAAGCCGCCGTTAAAGCGGTTAAAAAAGAAGCGGTTGCCGATCATATCGCGGTACCGTTGAAACTCGTCACGAAATAAACGCATTTCTATGACAACTTGATGAGGTAGATAAAAAAGGACAAGCATATGCTTGTCCTTTTTTGATAGCTTACATTGTCCCGCTGACCACGGTGCTGAAAACGGCAAGAAACAGCGGCGACGATTATTTGCCATCGTGTTTCTGTCTTGTCAATAAAGTGTAAAAAAGACATGCATGCGATGTTGTTTACCTTTGTGACTGTACTACGCTCATTTTTTAGTTTATAATAAAATTATTATATGGACACTACAGAGGAGGCACCAATATGGCCGAGGAAACAAAAGCAAAAGCACTGAAAGAGTATTTTGAAACGAATCACCCGGGGATTTTCCAAGTGGAAGAGATCGGTGATGAAATCCACACGCATGTGTTTCGTTCCCATATCCAAACGGAAGGGCAAAGCTTGCCGACGGCGCTTTTCGTCGACGACACGATCTACGTTATGATTCGTGTCCAGGTAGCGACGGGCGCGCTCAAAGAGAAGAATGAAGAGCAGGTATTGACCTATCTGAACGAACAAAATCGTTCATATAAAGTCTTCAAATACTTCCTCGATGAAGACGGAAATATTTTTCTGGACGCCTGCGTACCGACAACGGATGACGACTTCAATCCGGAATTGATCCGTGTAATTTTGGATGTTATGGTCGGTCACCTGACGGAAAATTATGCCGGCTTGATGAAAAAAATCTGGGCGTAAAAAACCAATAAAAAAGAACCGCAGTTGCGGTTCTTTTTTATTGCCGTGCCGGTGCGAAAAGCTCAGTGCTTTTCAAATGTGCCGAAGACGATCGACTCGCCGTTATCGACCATGAGACGGCCTTTGGCCCACAGTTTTTGCAGTTCAAACCGGTCGTTGATTGTCATGAAGTCGGCATCTTTGCCGACGGCGATTTCGCCTTTTTTCTTGAAGCGGAAGAGGTCGGCGACGTTTTTGGTGAGAATGGAAAGGACGGTTGTAAAGTCGCAGCCTTCCGTTTCGACCGCATCGCGGAATTCGGTCATCAGTGAGGACTGATCGCCGATACCGACGCCGATATTGTTGCCGTGATCATCAAAAAGCGGCACCGAACCGTAGCCGTCCGAACTCATCAGGACGTGCGACATGTCGCAACCCTCATCGATTAGGAGGCGAATTGCTTTGGACGGTTTGACGGCGTGTTTACTTCCCAATTCCGGACTGACGCAGGACGTGAGATCGATATAGCCGCCGTCTTTGACATACTGCACCGCTTCGTTAAACAGACGTTGGTTGCGGTTGGTGTGAGTCGGCAACATGTTGGTATAAGGAATTTCCGTTTCGTTTGCGATCTGACGCAGCGGCTCGAGCCCGCGCTCGCCGTCACCCATGTGGAAATTCACGATGCCCGCTTTGCCCGCAAGCATACCGCCAACGCGCACCTGTGCGACGATATCGCGGTAGAGATCGTAATTCGGCTGCGACGAACGGTGATCGGAAACGGCGATTTCGCCGGCGCCGATGCATTTGTCAATCAGCATGATGTCGGAACGAATGCTGCCGGTGATGGTCGGCGTCGGTACTTCGTACGAACCGACATACATGTAGGCGGTGAGACCTTCATTCTCCAACGCATACGCTTTGGCGAGCAGGTTTTCCTGTGAACGGGTCACGCCGTCCGTACCGCACAGGCCGCAGATGGTGGTCACGCCGCAGCGTGTCGCGCTGGATAAGGGCATTTCCGGCGTGCGGGTATGAAAGCCGCCTTCGCCGCCGCCGCCCGTGATATGAACGTGGCCGTCGATAAAGCCGGGAATCAATCGCATGCCTTTGCAGTCAATTACTTCCACTTCCACGCCTTGCACATCAAGTTGGTCATCCATAGCTTCGATGACGCCGTTGGCGATTAAAATATCTTTCGTTCCGAGGTCTTCCGGCGCAAATACATGCGCATTCTTTAATAAGGTCAGCATAAAGGTATCCTTTCAGCAAAAACCGCCCGAAGGGCGGCGTTTTAGAATAATGCCATGATCAATTCCATGGCCCAGATGGAAGCCATTGCGTTGAATACGCAGATGAAAATGATGATAGGATAATGTTTTCCCGGAACTTCCGCCGTACCCAATACGCGGCCGACGTTTTGCACCGGATTGCCCATCAGGTAGCAGGCCGGTACCATTACGGTCGCTTCGTACGGGCTGATGGCGCCGGCGGCTAAGAGGGCCGCCATGATGCCGATAGCGCCGCCCATTGAAAGCAATGAAGCCATGATCACGGTGATCGCTACGCCCGGCAGAAGCCAGAGCGACATGATCGGACCTGCGATCGAGCCGATCCAATCCAAAAGCCCCGTGATTTTTAACGCGTGAATCAGGATGAAAGCGAGCATGACGTTCGGCAGCATGTTGCGAATACCGATCATCAGACCGTTGTACGCGCCTTCAGTGAAGAGCTCAATGAAGCCTTTGCGTTTTACTTTGACAGTACGTACTTCACTCATGCGACGTCACCCGCCTTTCCTTCGGTGACCTGTGCTTGCGGGTCACGGTCTTCCGTGGCGCGCAGATAGAAGCGCACAATATTGCCACCGATAAATTTGAAAATCATAATGACCAGTATCGGCAAGCCGATCGGTACCAAGAGGATGGAAAACACGGCTACGCCCGAAGAGAAATAATTCGAAAGCGGTGCGGAGCCGGAAATCTGATAGCCGCAGAAAATGGAACGTTCGCGGCTGGTGATCAAGCCGTCTTCGTAGAGCACTTTGGTCATGCCGGCCGCCGCATCGGTCGTCTGCAAGTTCGCGATCATCGCCAGACCGCACACGCCCGGGATGCCCAAGAGCGGACGCAGTAACGGCGAAAGCATTTTTTGAGCGACCTTCAAGCCGCCGTAGCCTTCGACCACATGGATGAGAGCGATCGCGAAAATCAAAGCCGGAAGCAACGTCAGCGCAAACACAAAACCGTCGCGCGCGCCGGTACCGCCGGAACCGCGGAACGAGGCCATCTTACCGGCCGCCGTTTCCCATGTACCGAAACTGCCGTTCAGGACGGAAAAGTCAAACACTTTCCACCAGCCGGCCGCCTCGGCGAAAAGGCCGGAGAAAAACAGCAAGGCTCCGAAAAATGCCACATAGCCTCCCCAAGTAATCGCGGGGCCCTCTTCTTGAGGCGTCGCCGGCCGGGGGGCAGGGTTTGTCACTACAGGATCCGTCGCAGTGGCGTCAGGACGAATCTCTTCTTGGTGAAGTTCGGTATCGCGAACTTCTTCATTTGTTTGAGCCATACTGGCCTCCTTTTAATTTATTTAGTCCATTGTACACAAACAAAAATCCATTTGCAATATACTTTTTATTTTTTCTCAATAAAGTGTCTGTATTTTGTTAAAAATGCTGTGGTATACTGCAAATAGAAATGATCAGGGAGGGAAAAACCATGACGCAACCTATCGTAATGATTACCGG
The DNA here is from genome assembly GCF_018372215.1 of Negativicoccus succinicivorans. Lineage (NCBI taxonomy): Bacteria > Bacillati > Bacillota > Negativicutes > Veillonellales > Veillonellaceae > Negativicoccus > Negativicoccus succinicivorans. The sequence continues at coordinate 57,911 of NZ_JAHAJN010000008.1, forward strand.
CGCGAGTTCGGGCATAGGCCTGGCTACCGCCGAACTTTTAGCGCAAAAAAAATATGAATTAATTCTGCTCGCTCGACGCACCGAACCGATGGTGCAGGCGGCCGCCGTGTGGGAAGAGAAATATGGCGCGAAAGCGCATGTTTTTCCGCTGGACGTGACCAAGCGCTCTATGGTGGAACGTGTCTGTCAACAACTTGTGGAAGAGGGTCTTGTGCCCGACGTTTTGATCAATAACGCCGGCCTGGCGAGAGAATTGAAGCCTTATGCGGAAAATGATCTCGATGATGTCGATGAGGTGGTCAATACAAATGTGAAAGGTTTATTGTACGTGACGAGAGCGATGCTGCCCGCGATGATCGAGCGCGGCCAAGGTCATATCGTGAACCTCGGCTCGACCGCGGGGCAAGGCGCGTACGCCGGCGGCGCCGTGTACTGCGCCACAAAAGCCGCCGTCAAAATGCTCGGCGATGCGATTCGTATTGAAACGATCGCCACCGACATCAAAGTGACGACGATCATGCCCGGCATTGTCGAAACACCATTTTCGGAAGTCCGGTTCAAAGGAGACAGCGACCGCGCGGCGGCTGTCTATGCCGGTGTGGAAGCGTTGACGCCGGGTGATATCGCTGAAATTATTGCGTTCGTTATTTCCCGACCGCGACGCGTGCAGATCAGCGATGTGACGATCTTAGCGAACCAACAGGCGACCGGATCGATGATTCACAAAAGCAAATAAAACAATAAAAAAACACCGCTCAAGGCGGTGTTTTTTGTTTTTAGTGCTGTCTTTTGGTCCAATGTACGAATGCATACGGCACGAGCAACACAATGGCAATTGTCAGTGCGGGAATTACATAGGCGGCGTACGGAATATAGGCCGTAAGATATGGTCCGACGATGCCGTCATGCAACAGCATAACGCCCGAGGTATGACCGAGGATCGCAGCCCCGAGTGGAATCAGCAGCGGGAAGCGTTCCATAAAAAGGGCGATCAGTTTACTGCCGCCGATAATCAGTGGGATACTGATGAGCAAACCGATAATGACGAGCAGCGGATCACCTTGCGCCGCGCCCGCGACGGCCAACACATTATCCAAGCTCATGACCACGTCGGCAATGATGATCGTACGCACAGCCGAACCGAGCGAAGCGACCTTTTTCACGCCGGTCGATGAATTTTCCTGCGGTAGCAAGAGTTTGATCGCGATCGGAATTAAAATCAACGCGCCGATGGCCTGCAAAAGAGGCACCGTCAGCAACTTGACCGCGACTAAAGTTAGCGATGCCCGTACCAGGATCGCGCCGGCTGCGCCGATAATGATGGCTTTGTTTTGCAAACGCGCCGGCAATTGCCGCGCCGCCATCGCGATGACGACCGCGTTATCGCCGGCCAATACTAAATCTAAAACAATAATGGACGCGACGGAGAGCCAAAATTGTAGTGTTAAAATTTCCAATACCAAAACCTCACTTAAAAATTATTTTTTCTCGTTATTCGTCTTGTCTGCGACAATATCGGCGTCTTTTTCCGCGGCATTTTTACTCAGCAGGCGCGGTAAACCGAGAATGAACAGAATGGTCGCGGCGGGAACGAAGTATTCCATGAGCGGTGAAATATTGAGCAGGTAGCGACCGACGATCGGATCGTGCACGAGCATCGTACCGGCCGCGTAACCGAGCAAGGCCGCCCCCGCGGGCACCAGGATCGGATATTGATCCATCAGTCGGGCGATCATTTGACTGCCCCAAACGACCAACGGGATACTGACCAAAAGACCGATCATTACGAGAACGATATTCCCTTGGGCAACGCCTGCGATGGCAAGCACATTATCGATTCCCATCGCGACATCGGCCACGATAATCGTACGAATCGCGCCGCCGAGTGACGTGGCGGCGACGACCGCATCGGAATCTTTGCCCGTCTGATGCAACAGCTTGATCGCGATCGGAATTAAGATCAGACCGCCGATGGCCTGAATCAGGGGCACACCCAATAACCATGTGGCGATTACGGTCATCAGCGCGCGAACGATGATCGCGCCGGCCGTACCGATAAAAATCGCCCGTTTCTGTAAATGCGGCGGCAATTGGCGAGCCGCCATCGCAATCACGACCGCGTTATCGCCTGCGAGCACCAAATCCAAAAGGATGATGGATCCGAGGGAAAGCAAAAATGAAGGGGATAAAAAATCCATGACACTACCTTTCCAGTCTAATATGAGACGTTTTAACATAAAGAAAGAGACTTTTATCTTGCATGTTGCAAGTAAAAGTCTCACTTCATCCTGCGGATGGTCGCGCCAGCTTTTTTATCAGCAGGGGTGTTGACGACGACAAATTAGTTACTCCCTTTTACGGAAGTTATTATACCAAATATAAAAAGATGTTATCAAGGCAAGCCTCTAAAAGCCCTAAAAAGGGGCTTTTTCTATTCGTTTTAAAAGTGAAAAATAAATTTCATAAAGTACTATGCAAAGAGGAGGATAGGTGTTAAAATAAATGCGCCGAAGAGAAAAGTAGAGCAAAATATGATTTATTCATACATATCATTACCTATCGTTATCTATCGATAATAAATAAACTATATTATTGATAAAATAGTTGACAAAATAGTTGACAAAATGAAACGAATTTGCGGTTGGTTCGAAGGACTTGAATCGTAACGTTCCACGGTATATTCAAAGCGAGGTGAGTACATTGGCAAAGGTAATGAAAAAAATGAATGTGTGGCAGCTGACCATGTTGACTGCCGCGAATATGTTGGGAGCGGGGATCATTATGCTTCCTACCAAGCTCGCCCGGGTGGGGACCATTTCCGTTCTCTCATGGTTGGTGACCGCAGTCGGCTCATTGCTTTTGGCGCACATTTTTGCCCAGTGCGGCATGTTCACTCGGCATAGTGGCGGCATGGGAGGTTATGCCGCGTATCGTTTCGGCTTGCCCGGTTATTTCATGACAAATTTCGCATATTCGGTTTCACTTATTATTGCCAATGTGGCGATTGCCGTATCGGCCGTCGGGTATGGAGCCACGCTTTTCGGCTGGCACCCGCATCCCGGCCAAATTGCCGCCGCTACCATGCTGCTTTTGTGGGTGGCGGGGGTGCTCAATTTCGGCGGTAGCCGTTGGACGGGGCGTATCAGTTCCGTGACGGTTTGGGGCTCTCTTTTACCCGTTCTTTTCTTAACTGTCGCCGGTTGGTTTTGGTTTGATTCCACGCTCTATATCGAGTCGTGGAATCCGTCCGAGACGCCGTTCTTTTCCGCGGTCAGTGAATCCGTCACGCTGACCCTTTGGGCATTCCTCGGTTTTGAATCCGCGGCCGTGAATATGGCCGCGATTGAAAATCCGCAGCGGGATGTACCGCGCGCCACCTTCTTCGGCACGCTTGCCGTCGCCGTTGTCTACATTGCTTCAACCAACGTGATGGCGGGCATCGTACCGAATCTTGATTTATTGCATTCCAATGCGCCGTTCGGTTTGACTTTCGCCGTATTGTTTGGTGGCACCATTGGAAAAATCGTTATGGCGATGATGGTTATTTCCTGCATGGGAGCGCTGCTTTGCTGGCAATTTACGCTTGCGCAGGTATTCAAAAGCAGCGCGCAAAACGGCGTGTTTCCGAAAGTATTCAGCCGTCTTTCCAAACAGGGCGTGCCTGTTAACGGCACGTTGATTCTGCTGGCCCTGCAATCGCTGTTGGCGTTGATGACCATGGATGAATACCTGTTTGCGCAGTTTGAGCGGCTGGTCAATCTCGCTGTGGTTACCAATGTCGTACCCTATCTGTACTGCTGTCTCGCCGCGCCGACGCTTTTGCGGGTCGCGGGTCTGCCGGCAAAACAGATTCTGTGGATGCGCGGGACCTCCGCTCTGGCGCTTGCGTATTCCATGTACGCCATGTACGCGGCGGGTCTGGAAGCAATTCGCGGTGCAGTGATTGTTCTTTTCCTCGGCTACCTGCTTTATCGCGGCACCGTGGCTCGTCGTCCGGAACGGGTTCAATACAGCTTGCCCACGTGGAAATAAATGTGTCGGTTTTATCCGAAGCATTTTCTCGCGTTAATACTAGTAAATATGACAAATATAAAAGCGCTGCCAAGATGAGGCGGCGCTTTTTGTCGAATGAATATCCGGCGTACTCGCCGACATTCCCGCTGAAAATTTACACGATAGTAATATGGCAATTTGGTTTAGAGATAAAAAATCATTTGCTTAAATTGCATCATATATTTATAAATTAACGCATCTATTATAAAGGTTTGCAAATATTATAAAGATTTGCAAAAATTCAACCCGACATCCGTAAAATGTTCTTGACAAGATATAATCGCAATGCTATGATAATCAAGCCGCAAGAAACGGCGACGTAACAAAGTATATTAAGTGCTTGACAATAAAGAAAGATCTTGATATACTATAAAAGTCGCATGAAGCGACGCGGTTCTTTGAAAACTGAACAATGCAAAGAATTAACGCCAATGTGCGGGTCTGATATACAGACCCGAGTCAATTACAAAAAGTCCTTGGCAACAAGGCAACAAATGAGCAATCAAACTATCATGGAG
>NZ_JAHAJN010000009.1 GCF_018372215.1 Negativicoccus succinicivorans
TGCCGAACACAGTAGTTAAGCTCGTAAACGCCGAAAGTACTTGGCTGGAAACGGCCCGGGAGCATAGGTAGCTGCTGATTACGCGAAGAGACCGTCGAAATGACGGTCTCTTTTTTATTTAATAGTTGTTTTTGGAGTTTTCTTTTCTTCAATGATTTGGTATACTACAGAAGAAAAGGATGGAGGTTTTATCATGCGGTCTTTATACAAAACTTTATTGGATCCCGATTCCGCTTTGCACAAATGTATGAGCTACGGACTTACTTTTTTGTTTTTATTGGGAGCCATATTTCTGACGCCGGGGAAAGACCATTTGCCGGAAGGGATAGGGACTTTATTAATCGTATATATCCTCTACTATACGTTGCTGACGAAACGTATTTTGGAGACGCTGATTTTTGCCACCATGTTGGGAGTGGCGTTAAATACAGGGATCGGTGTAGTAGACGGGTTTAAAGAGCAGTTGTATAAGACCATGGCGGATGAAGATTTTTTGTGGATTGTTCTCATGTGCTGCTTTTTGAACGTATTTACAAAACTTCTTGGTAAAACTGGCGCATTGCATGCGTTTGCAAGATTGGTTAAACGTAAAGTGAAATCGGCGCGGCAATTAAATATGGCGACTTGGCTTATGCAATTTCCGTTGTTTTTTGATGATTACATGACGGTTACGATCGGCGGCAGTATTATGGCGCCGATGTATGATGAATTGGACGCTCCGCGGGAAGACGGCGCGTACTTGATCCATACTTTGGCGGAACCGTTGCGTGTACTGTTTCCGATTACTTCATGGGCGGCGTTTTTAGGCGGTGTGTTTGCTTCGGCGGGGCTTGCCGAAAACGGCAACGGCATGATGGCGTTTTTCCGCTCCATACCGTTCAGTTTCTATGCTATCGTTTCCATGATCGGCACATTTCTTTTTGCTGCCGGTTATTTACCGCGATTGGGCGGCTTGAAAACGCAACGAAAAGAATACTACGTGCCGATTGAAAATATGGAAGAGCAGGTCCCGGGTAAAAAAGATGGCGGGCTGCTGGACTTTTTCCTGCCGATTGTTTTCTTGATGGGCGTGGTTTGCTATTTTGAATTCGATACGGTGCCGGCGATGCTGGTGGTTTTACCGGTGACGGTTGGCTACTATTTATTGCGCAATATTATTCAATCGGAAGATATTGAAGAGTGTCTGATTGCCGGCTTCGCCGATTTTATGAGTTTGATTATTTTGTTCTGCGTGTCGTACATGCTCAATGATGTGTTGGTAGATCTGGGATATATCGATTACTTGGCAAATGTGGTACAGACCTTCGTTAGTCCGAATTTATTACCTTTCCTCGTGTTTGTCGTCTTTTGTATCTCGGAATGCATCATGTCGCTTAATTGGGGACTGATCTTAATTACATTCCCGATTTTGATTCCGGTATCATTGACCGTCGGTGCCAATCCGTACCTGGTAGGGGCGGCGATTATTTCGGCCGGCGCTTTCGGCTGTAATATGTGTTACATTTGCGATTACACGATGTTGACTTCATCGGTCTTTGGCTTAAAACCGGGTTACCACGCATCGACTTGCGTTGCTTACTCCGTTATCTTTGCGGCAATTTCCGCCGTGATGTATTTAATCGCGGGTTTTGTGTTCTAGTTTTCCGGCAAAGGTAATGTTGGGCAAGATAGTAGTGTGTAGCAAATTTATAGTGATATGGTAAAGGAGGAAGTTCTATGCAAGAGATCAGAGAATGTATTTATAAGTTTACTCCCGATATGCAGCCGGTTGCGACAGCTAAACCGGGTGAAGTGGTCAAATTTATAACCAAAGACTGCTACGACGGTCAGGTGCAAAAGCCGACGGATATTGCGGAAACGGTGGATTGGCAACATACGAATCCGGCGACCGGCCCACTTTACATCGAAGGCGCGGAACCGGGCGACGCGCTGGCGGTCGATATTTTGGATGTCACGGTGGCCGACCAGGGCGCGGTATGTTCGATTCCCGAATGCGGTCCATTTTGCGAAAAAAGCGAATTGCGCACGCACATTATGCGCATTGAAAACGGTTTGGTGCATTGGGACGCCAATGATATGGTATGGCCGTTGGATACGATGGTCGGCGTGATCGGTGTCGCGACTGATGAAAAAGAAATCTCTACCGGTTTTGTGGGAAATCACGGCGGCAATATGGATAGCCGCATCATCAAAAAAGGCGTAACGGTTTGGTTCCCGGTACGTGTTAAAGGCGGACTGCTGGCCATGGGCGATCTGCATGCCACGATGGCGGACGGCGAAGTTTGCGGCAACGGGATTGAAATCGCCGGTGAAGTGATCGTGCGCGTGCGTCTTTTGAAAAACTTCAAGCTGAATTGGACGGTTACGGAAACCAAAGATGCGTACTTTGTCAATACCTGCGGACCGACGTGCGATGACGCCATTCGCGAAGGATATTTGGAATTGCATCGCCTGATCAGCGATGCGTATGACTTGGACTACACGGATACCGCGATGTATATGTCCATTCAGGGATATCTCTGCGCCAACCAGGCTTGCCTTGTGGAAGAAGCCGGCGGTGACAGCTTCCGTGTCGGCACGCCGAAAGTGTTGAATAAAAAGCCGTTGATCGGATAAAAAGAAAAAGATTTACGTAAGAAAACTCCAAAAAGAGACCGTCACTGTGACGGTCTCTTTTTTTTACGTTTTTGTATATATTTCGGTTATCATTGCATTCGTTAAAGTAAAACGGTAAGATAAATGTAAAATAAAAGAAACGGAAGATGGCTATGGTAAAAAAGAACGGTAAAGTATTAGGCGTGCTCGGTGGGATGGGACCGGCGGCAGCGGCGGAATTTTTACGATTGCTGGCGGTTTACGCGCCGGCGGAAACGGATCAAGAGCACCCGACGGTAATTATGCTCGGCGACACGGATCTGCCCGATCGCAGCGCGGCCATGCTCGGCAAAGGAGCGGATCCCGGCCCGCAAATGCGAGACGACTTTGAAAAGTTGATCACATGGGGTGCGGACGTGCTTTGCGCACCATGCAATTCGGCGCATTATTTCATTGAACAATTTGCCGCTGAACTCACCGCGCCTCTGATCAATATCATGGACGTGACGTTGGCGGAGGCGGCGAAGCTTTCGCCTAAAGGGGCTTGGCTTTTGGGAACACAGGGAACATTGCGTTCCGGTTTGTACCAGAAAAAAGCGGCGGAACGAGGCTTTGCATTATACGATCCGTTGCCGCTTGCCGGTGAGTGGGCGGAGGAGTCATTGCGCTACATCAAATCGGGCAATTTCACGCTAGCGGGTGAACGCTTGCGTCAGGCGGCGGAGCTTTTGTGGCGTGAAAACGATGTGCCGCTCGTGTTGGCTTGTACGGAGTTGCCGTTGGCATACGGCGCGGCTCAACTTCCGGATCAGCGCGCGGTGTCCTCACTGGCAGCGTTGGCACGCGCCAGTTTGCGAGAATTATACACATGTGAATAAAGAGCCTGCGGGCTCTTTTTTATTTCTCAAAATGAGGCACGGTGACGACAGAAGTCATATCATTTATAATGAATAAAATTATTTTTGGTCGTTCTAATCTATTTATTATGGTATACTCTGATTATTACAGCTAAGGAGGGATAGGCATGGCGGAACCGAACGGTAACGTTGTTGGTACGGGGTATGATCAGACATTGAAAAGGGTGTTGACGCGTAAAGATTTAATTATTTATGGTATCGCGTTTATGACGCCGATCGCGCCGGCCTATATTTACGGCTATGCGACGATGACGACAGGGGGTACCTTGGCGTTCGCGTACGTCATTGCGATGGTCGCGATGCTTTTCACCGCGATGAGCTACGGTAAGATGGCCAATGCGTTTCCGGTCGCCGGTTCGACGTACTCGTATACGGAAAAAGGGATTAATCCCTATCTCGGATTTTTTGCGGGCTGGGCGATGTTTTTGGACTATGTCCTGGTGCTGCTGATTGTTTTTATGGTCGGGGCGGCGTATGCGCACTCGACGTTTCCTGCGATTCCGTACTATGCATATGTGCTCGGCATCGCGCTGGTGACTACCGTCGTCAACTATTTCGGCGTGGATATAGCGGCGAAAACAAATATGCTCTTAGTCGGGGTCATGGGCGTCATTGTTTTTCTATTTTGCGCCATGTGCGCATGGGCGCTGACAAACGGTGTCGGCGCGGGCACATTGATTTCAGCCGCACCGTTTCATCCGGAAAGCTCGCACTCGATCTCCGCGCTGGTAGCGGGCGCGGCGATTGCCTGCTTCTCGTTCCTGGGCTTTGATTCGATTACGACGATGGCGGAAGAAGCGGTTCGTCCGGAGAAAGATATCGGTGTCGCGGCGATGGCGGCTTGCCTTCTCGGCGGTCTGATCTTTATCTTGCAGGCTTACCTAGCGCAGCTCGTCTGGCCGGATTACACGACCTTCGCCTCGCAGGACACGGCGCTTTTTGAAGTGGCGCAGCTCGTCGGCGGCGAATGGCTCGCCATCACGTATACGATTGCGGTCATTATCTCCACGATGACGGCGGGACTTGCCGGTCAGTCCAGCGCGGCCCGCCTTTTGTACGGCATGGGACGCGACGGTTTGCTGCCGAAAACTTTTTTCGCGCATTTGCATGCGAAGTACAAAACGCCGACGTACAATATTTTGATTATGGCGGCGATCGGTGTATTCGGCGCGATTTTCCTCGACATCTCGATTGTGACCGAACTTCTGAATTTCGGCGGTTTGTTCGGTTTTATGTGCGTCAATCTCGCGGTCATTGTTTACCACTTCTGGCGGAAAAAAGAACGGCAAATATTCCGTTACTTTCTCGCGCCGCTCATCGGTTTCGCCGTGTGCGCGTATTTGTGGGCGAACCTTTCCACAACCTGTTTGATCGTCGGCGCGGTGTGGCTCTTCGTCGGCTTGATCTACCTGCTCGTTTCCACGCGCGGACTGCAACATAAACCTCCGGTCTTAAAAGAATAAATAAAAAACGGTAACTGCGTAGCGAATGGCAGTTACCGTTTTTTACCGATAAAATATTTTTACACTTCGCACGTATTTATATAGAACGCCTTTTATTACCGGTGACGGCCCGATAATGCAATGAGTTCACGTGAGGAAAGAGTACGACGTGACAGATGACTTGGTACAAACAAAAAAGAAGATATAAAGGGCACATGGAGCAAGTAAAAGAGTCGATTATGGTATAATATAGTCAAATGATTTCTTGTTTATAGAGCTGGAGGAGGCTATTATGAAAAGAATTTGGTGGATAGTAATTGCAGTTATCGCACTGGCGGGATTTTGGACAATCGGCCAGTACAACGGACTGGTTACTGCGAATGAACAGGTCAACGGCGCTTGGGCGCAAGTCGATACGCAGTTACAACGGCGCAACGATTTGATTCCGAACCTGGTCAATACGGTCAAAGGCTATGCGCAACACGAGCAGGCGGTCTTTGATAATGTATCGAATGCTCGCGCCAAGATGGCGGGCGCGCAGTCGGTCGCCGAAAAAGCGGAAGCCGATGCGCAACTGCAGAGCGCGTTGGGACGTTTATTTGCGGTCGTTGAAAATTATCCGAATTTGAAAGCGGACGCCAATTTCCGCGCGTTGCAGGACGAATTGGCCGGCACGGAAAACCGCATTGCCACATCGCGCCGTGATTACAACGGCACCGTACAGGCGTTCAATGCCCGGATTCGCCAATTCCCGACGAATATCGTGGCGGGATTGTTGGGTTTCAGCAGCCGTGACTATTTCCGCGCTTCGGAAAGCGCGCAAACTCCGCCGCAAGTTCAGTTTTAAGTAAGGACGTGCGGTGATGGAAAACACGCGCGTGCACATGACGGAAGTGCTGCGCCGGTGGGGGATATGGCTCGTTACCGTTTGCTGGCTGGTCATGGCGACGATTGTTCCCGCGGCAGCGGCGGCCGATGTAGCGACAGCGGAGCGATCGCCGTTATGGCCGAAAGCGACGGATACTCTGCCGGTGGAGCAGGGGTTGGTGCCGAGTCAGCCTAATCATCAGCCTTCGCCGCGGCAGACCGGTCCCGCGCAGACAGGCGCTGCCACCGACAATGTCTCGACGGCGCCTGTGACAACGCCCTATCCGGCACTGCGCGGCGATATTTATGCGCAGGATTTCGCGGGCATTTTGTCGCGCACAACGGTCCAAAAAATCCGCTCCGTCGGGCGCGCTTTGGAAGATAAAACCGGCGCCCAGGTCGTAGTAGCGACCATGCCGAGTATTCCCGACGGGGATATGCAAATGTATGCGACCGAGCTGTTTCGGCGCTGGGGGATCGGCAATAAAGCGAAGAACAACGGAATTTTGCTTTTGGTCGTGCCGTCCGCCAAACAGGTGCGTATTGAGGTCGGTTACGGCATGGAAGGCGCCCTCAATGACGCGAAAGCGGGCGAGATTTTAGATCGCTACTTTGTTCCCTACGCTAAGCAAAATCAATTCGAGCAGGGCATCTTGCAAACCTACGGCGCTTTGGTCGGCGTGACGATGCAGGAATACGGTATCACGGAGAAAGATTTAGGCACGCCGGGACGGGTCGAGAAACCGGAACGGCAAAGCGGTTCCGTATGGCCGCTGGCGTTTTTGATCGGGGTTCTGATGTTGGACGGGATCTTTAATCGCGGTCGTCTGACGCGTATCCTGCTGCTGATGTTCTTCTCGCGCGGCGGCGGGGGAGGTTCCGGCGGTGGCGGCGGCTTCGGGGGCGGTTTTCGCGGTGGCGGAGGCGGCAGCTCCGGTGGCGGCGGCGCCGGCCGATCATGGTAAGTTGAGGCGGAGATCACTCCGCCTTTTTGATTGCAGTTGGAAAAATGATTTTGCGCAGTGACCGCGCCGCTTAAGTTTACATCACAGGTTTACTTTGTTAGAATAGATGTAATTATATTCACGTGGAAAAGCATCCTCTCAATTGACAATAAAGGGTAGAATCGCTATAATAAGAAAGTCGAGGTTCAGCATGAAAGTATCCATTGATGCCGCCATCGCTCATCCCGGAGAACGTATTGCGTATGCGTTTACCTTACCGCAGAAAGAATTCGCGGATGATCCGGAATTGCAAGGCTTATTGGCGCCCGTGGAAATCCGCGGTGAATATTGGTATGATGGGGAACGCTTGCATTGGGAAGGGGAACTGACCACTCGCATGCAAGGCGTTTGTACACGTTGCTTGGATGAATTTGAACGGGAGATCCGCGTGCCCGTTTATGAACGATTTGTCCGTGAACCGGAAAAAGATGCGGATGCACTTGGATACGACGGCCTGACCGTGGATGTACGATCTCTTGTTCGGGATACGTTGCTCATTGAGGAGCCGGTTCAAGTGCTGTGTCGGGAAGATTGTCAAGGTCTTTGTCCGCACTGCGGAACGAATTTAAATGAAGGATCTTGCGATTGCAGCGACACGGAAATCGACCCTCGCTGGGCGGCTCTGGCTGCCTGGAAGCAAAGTAGCAGGAACGAGTAAAGAGGAGGTGCAACCATGGCAGTACCGAAGCGTAAAATGTCGAAAAGTCGTCGCGATCGTCGTCGCGCGAACTGGAAATTGACGGCCCCGGGCTTGATTGAATGCCCGCAGTGCCACGAGATGATCATGCCGCACCGTGTGTGCAAATATTGTGGTCATTACAAAGGCAAAGCCGTAATGGATGTGCAGTAAGGACGACAAAAAAGGAATGGAGACTTCCATTCCTTTTTTTATACTGTCTCGTAAGACGGATTATAGAACAAGCTTTTGAAAACGCGCGTTTTCATGAAATAAGCGGAAGTGATCCTGCGAGCGCGCCGCATCGGCAACGGTCGGATCCGCTGCCATCGCGCGCTCTAAATAGTTAAGCGCCGGCTCTGTTTCACCGCGATCGGCGTAAATCGTCGCGATACCGTACAATGTCCAAGCGTTTTTCGGCTCCTTTTTCAGCACGTTTTGAAAATGGGTGAGGGCGTCGTCAAGTTGTCCTTGTAACTTATAATACATGGCCCAATTATATTCGACGGCGGGAATCCCGGGCGCCAGATCGGAGGCGCGCGTCAGATCGTTGCGCGCTTCTTCGTAACGCCCATCCAACGCGCGTACCAAACCGCGATCGGCGTACGCGCGGTAATCCTGCGGGGCGACTTTGATCGCTTCCGTAAAATGTGTTTCGGCAGCGGCGTAATTTCCCGCCTGCATGCTTGTGACGCCTTCTCGCCAAGCGGGCGGCGGTTGCGGGACGGTTTGCGCGGCGTTTGTCGCCGCGGTTGGTGCGGGCGGCGCATCCTGGCCGCAGCCGCTCAGACAAAGACAAAGCAGAATGACAAATAAGTAGGGCATCATTGCCTCCCATATGGAAATAGTTTATACAAAAAATAAAAGCGTATTTATATTATAATTATACATGAGTTATACTGGTACTATGTCGGTACGTATTATGAATGATGCGGATACTCTGCCGGCGCGTAAAGGCGGTTGAGAAGATGACGGGATTGAAAAAGATTATTCAGGCGGATGCGTCGAGCGGGATTCTGCTGATGATCGCATCTGCATTCGGACTGATCGTTGCGAATAGCAGTCTGGCTGGTTCCTATTTCAGCTTTTTGAATCAGCCTTTCGGCGGTCTTACACCTTTACTTTGGATCAATGATCTCTTGATGGCGTTTTTCTTTTTATACGTCGGCCTGGAAATTAAACGTGAAATCTATGAGGGTGATTTGAGGGAACGTTCCGCACGCATGTTGCCTGGGATTGCCGCTTTCTGCGGTTTAGTCGTTCCGTCAGCGATTTACCTTATTTTTAATCCGTTGGGAAGTGATACGGCGCACGGCTGGGCGATTCCGGCTGCGACCGATATCGCATTTGCGTTAGGCGTTTTGGCATTGCTGGGGAAACGCGTGCCGCGTTCGCTTAAAATTTTCTTGACGGCGTTGGCGATTATTGATGATTTATTGGCGATTTTAATTATTGCATTTTTTTATACGAATGAAGTGGCGTTCACCTATCTTCTGGTGGGCGCGGTCATAGTGGCGATGTTGCTCTTTTTAAATCGTCGTCAGGTGGGTAACGCCGTGCCGTATGCCATATTGGGCTCTATTTTATGGTATTGCTTCCTGCGTTCCGGCGTGCATGCCACGATTGCAGGCGTTGTTTTGGCGCTGACGATTCCGCTGACCGCAAAGACGAAATCGGGCGGCGTGATGCATATTCTCGACGCCTGGATGGGAGCATTGCATTTGCCTGTGTTTTTCATCATCTTGCCGATCTTCGGATTTGCGAATGCCGGTGTGTCGTTCAATGGTTTCCATTGGGGCGACCTTTTGGATCCGGTAGTGCTCGGCATCGCCTTAGGTTTATTCGTCGGTAAACAGATCGGAGTCTTCGCCGCGTTTTACGGTTTGGTAAAAACGGGTTATGCGGGCATGCTTACCGGCGCTCGTTGGGAGCATGTGTACGGTTGTTCCATTTTATGCGGGATTGGCTTTACCATGGGACTTTTCGTCACGATGTTGGCGTTTGTCAATCCGGCGTTTCAAGATCAGGCTAAAATCGGTATATTTGCCGGATCGCTTCTCTCGGCTTTGGCCGGCTACGGTGTGTTGGCGCATGCCGCGCGTAAGACCGATCCGAGTGAGCAACGACCGACATTGGGCGGGCAGATGTAACGGGTATAATATTATTCAGCAGTAGTTTAACAATGGTAGTGGAGGCAGCAGATGAAATCGGTAGAAGAACAGTTAGCGCAAATGAGTTTCGGTGCGGCGGAAATTTTGCCGCTGGATGAATTACGTAAAAAATTGGAGCGTGCGGTTGCAACGAATACGCCGCTGCGGGTTAAATTGGGTTTAGATCCTTCCGCGCCGGATATTCACCTCGGACACACGGTAGTCTTGCGCAAACTCAAACAGTTTCAGGACTTGGGACATCAGATCGTTTTGATCATCGGCGACTTTACGGGCCGTATCGGCGATCCAAGCGGCAAAAGCACGGCGCGTAAACCGTTAACGGAAGAACAGGTCTTGGCCAATGCGAAGACGTACGAAGATCAAATTTTCAAAATTTTAGATCGTGATAAAACGGAAGTTCATTTCAACAGCGAATGGCTCGGTAAAATGAACTTTGCCGACGTTTTGACGCTCGCGGCGAAATATACGGTTGCCCGCATGTTGGAACGCGATGACTTCCAAAAACGTTATACCGAAGGACGGCCGATTTCGCTGCATGAATTTATGTACCCGCTGATGCAGGGTTACGACTCGATCGCGATCAAAGCGGATATCGAATTCGGCGGTACCGACCAGAAGTTTAACCTGATTGTCGGCCGTCATTTGCAAAGCGAAACCGGTATGGAGCCGCAGGTCGTTATCACGATGCCGCTTTTGGAAGGTTTGGACGGCGTCCAGAAGATGAGCAAGAGCCTCGGCAACTACATCGGTATCGATGAAGAGCCGACGGAAATGTACGGCAAAGCGATGTCGATTCCGGACGAATTGATGGCGCGCTACTTCATGTTGGTGACGGATATGCCGCGCGAAGAGCAGGAACAACTGGCGCAGGGTCTCAAAGACGGCAGCGTTCATCCGCGCGACGCCAAAATGCTGCTCGCCAAAACGATTGTCGAACTGTACCATGGCGCCGCGGCGGCTGAAGCGGCGGAACAGGAATTTGTCCGCGTTTTCCAGGAACGCGATCTGCCGAGCGAGATTGAAGAACTTTCGATTGATGCGGGTGAAGTCTGGTTGCCGCAATTGTTAAATACGGCCGGCATGGTCTCGAGCAACAGTGAAGGTAAACGCATGATTCAACAGGGATCCGTTCGCGTCAACGGCGAAAAGGTCACCGAAGAAAATTACACATTACAAAACGATGATGTTTTACAGGTCGGTAAGCGTAAATATCGTCGTATTCGTTTGGGTTAAAACCGTCATTAAAAGGAGCTCGCATGAGCTCTTTTTTGTATGCAAAAACAGGATAGCTGAACGAACTTTATGCAAATCTTGAAAGTCGATCAATAGTGCTTGACAGAAATTTAAATAGAATATACTATAAACTTGACTTTGATATATAGTATACTCTTTTACTGTTCGGGTTTTGAAAGGAGAGCAAAATGGATAAAGAGAAAGCGTATGTACTTTGGTTTGACGACTTGCGTCGTTCGGACGTCGATTTAGTCGGCGGCAAATCATCTTCCCTGGGGGAACTTACCTCGCAGACGAAGGTACCGGTACCGTACGGTTTTGCCACGACGGCGCACGGCTATCGTTACTTTATGGAAGAATCCGGCGCGGATGCCAAAGTAAAAGAATTGCTTGAAAATTTGACGGATGTGGAAGACTCGGCGCAGTTGCGTGATGTTTGCGCGCAAATTCGCGAAGCGATCATGGCCGTAAAAATGCCGCAGGAATTGCAAGATGCCATCGGCAATGCCTACGATGAATTAGCGAAAAAAGTCGGCGAAAAGACGCCGTTTGTAGCGGTTCGTTCCAGCGCGACGGCGGAAGATTTACCTGACGCCAGCTTTGCCGGTCAGCAGGATACCTATTTGAACGTCAAAGGCAAAAAAGAAGTGATTGCCCGCGTTAAAGAATGCTACGCTTCCACCTTCACCGACCGCGCTGTGTACTACCGTGTAAAACAGGGCTTCGATCATCTCGAAGTGGCGCTTTCGGCCGTCGTTCAAATGATGGTATTCTCGGAAGCATCGGGCGTTATGTTTACGGTTGATCTGGCTACCGGCAATGATCAAAACATCATGATTGAAGGCGCTTGGGGCTTGGGCGAATACGTTGTTCAGGGTACGGTAACGCCGGACAGCTTCCTTGTCAACAAACAGGATCTCACGATCACGGAAAAACATATCAACGAAAAACCGATTATGCTCACCCGCAAACCGGGCAGCGGCGTCATCGAACAGAACGTCGCTCCGGAAAAAGCGAAACAGCAGGTTATTTCCGACGAACAGGTCGTAGAACTCGCGCGCTATGCGCTGGCGATTGAGAAACACTACGGCTGCTACATGGATATCGAATGGGGCGTCGATGAACGCGACGGCTCGATCAAGATTCTCCAGGCGCGTCCGGAAACCGTTTGGTCGAAGAAAAATAAAGAAAAGAAGCAGGACAATCCGGCGGAAGCCGATTATACGACAGATCGTAAACCGCTCTTGAAAGGCTTGCCGGCCAGCCCGGGACGCGTGGGCGGTAAAGCGCACGTCATCTTGGATCCGGCGTTGATTGATACGTTCAAAGAAGGCGAAATTCTGATCACGAAAATGACCGCGCCCGACTGGGTTCCGGCCATGAAGAAGGCGAAAGCGATTGTTACCGATGCGGGCGGCATGACCTGCCACGCGTCGATCGTTAGCCGCGAATTGGGCATTCCGTGTATTGTCGGTACGCAGAGCCGCGGCGATGCGGCGACGCAAACGATTCAGGACAGCGCGATGATTACAGTCGATGCGACGAACGGTATCGTTTATGACGGCCTGATCGAAGACCTCGTTAAACAACCGCAAGCAACGGAACAGACCGCGGCAGCGGCGGAATATTTCCCGGCGACCGGCACGAAAGTATACATGAACCTCGGCGATCCGGACTTGGCGGAAAAACACGGGCAGTTGCCGTGTGACGGCATCGGTCTGATGCGCGAAGAATTTATCTGGACCACCTTCATTCACGAACATCCGTTGTACCTGATCGAAATCGGTCATCCGGAACGTGTGGTCGACAGTTTGGCGGACGGCATTCGCAAAGTGTGCCAGGCGATGGCGCCGCGTCCGGTCACCTTGCGTTTCAGCGATTTCAAATCGAGTGAATACCGCGACCTCAAAGGCGGCGACAAATATGAACCGCATGAACCGAGCGCGCTCTTAGGCTGGCGCGGCGCGTCGCGGTATTACGACCCCACCTATATCGAAGCATTCAAATTGGAATTGGCGGCGGTTCGCAAAGTACGTGAAGAATACGGCTTCAAGAATTTGAACGTCATGATCCCGTTCTGCCGTACTGTGGAAGAAGCTCGCATTATCACCGACTTGATGGCGGCCGAAGGCTTGCGTCGCGGTCCGGACTTCAAAGTTTGGCTGATGGCGGAAATTCCTTCCAACATTATTTTGGCGGATCAGTTCAATGAATTTGTGGACGGCTATTCGATCGGCTCGAACGATCTCACGATGCTGATACTCGGTTGCGATCGCGATAACGATACCGTTTCGCACATTTACGATGAACGCAATCTGGCAGTACGTCGTGCCATTCGCCACTTGATCGAAACGGCGCATCGTGACGGTAAAACCGTTTCGATTTGCGGGCAAGCGCCGTCGGTATATCCTGACTTCACGGCATTCCTGATCAGTCAAGGCATCGATTCCGTATCGGTTAACCCGGATATGGTCAAAGCGACCAAGAAAATGGTCGCGCAACTGGAACAACGTATTTTGTTGGATGCGGTGACCGGCAAAGGTCGCGTGCCCAATCAGGAAGAACTTAAATGGTAATAAAAAAATGCCCCGTAACGGGGCATTTTTTGTATAATAGAGTTAGGTGGTGAGAACGAAGTGCTTTCGGAGAGACAGGAAAAAATCGCCGAAATGGTGCGTGAGGACGGACCGATCTCGGGCCATGCGATCGCGAAACGTCTTTCGGTAACGCGGGCAGCGTTGCGCAGTGATCTTGCGATTTTAACGATGCTGGGGATTTTAGACGCGCGGCCGAAGATGGGATATTTCTATGTCGGAAACGAATCGGATAATCTCCTGGCCGATCAAATTCGCTCGATGACAGTTTCGCAATGCTTGTCACAACCGGTTATGGTGCCTCAGGACGCGTCCGCGTATGATGCGATTGTGACGATGTTTACGGAAGACGTGGGAACTTTATTTGTCGGCACGCAACAGGAATTGGCGGGGGTTATTTCGCGCAAAGACCTCCTTAAAGCAGCTATGGGCAAACGAGAACTCACTACCCTGCCGGTGCGGTTGGTCATGACGTCCAGCAGTCGTCTGATTTATGTGGAAATGAATGACGATGTGTTATCGGCGGCCCAAAAAATGATTGATTACGAGGTGGATTGTCTGCCGGTAGTCGATGTTACGGAAAAGGCGGGCGAAAAAATCTATCGGGTGCGCGGCCGTATTTCCAAGACGGGGATGACCCGTTTGTTGGTGGATATCGGTCGAGGCAAGGGAAGAGGAGTGAAAAAATGAAAGTACCGACAATCTATGTGCTTTCGGATTCATTGGGCGAAACGGCGGAAAACGTCGCACGGGCTACGATCAGCCAGTTTGACAAGGAAGATATTGACATCATTCGGGTGCCGTATATCCGCACGATAGAGCAGGTCGAAGATGCGGTGCGCGAAGCGCAGGCGAATGAAGGCATCATTTGTCATACGATCGTCTCCGAAGAACTGCGTTCCAATTTTGAAGAGATCGCTCGGCAATACAAGGTGACATCGGTCGATATTATGGGTCCGATGTTGCGTGCGGTTGAAGTGATTGCCGGAACCAAACCGCGCATGCAACCGGGTATGGTTCACAAGCTCGACCAGGAATATTTCAAAAAAGTGGAAGCCATCGAATTCGCGGTTAAATATGATGACGGTAAAAATCCGGCCGGATTTTTAAAAGCCGACATCGTCATTATCGGTGTGTCGCGTACTTCGAAAACGCCGCTTTCCATGTATTTGGCGCATAAAAAAATCAAAGCGGCGAACTTGCCGCTGGTTCCGGAAGTGCCGTTGCCGGAAGAATTATTCCAGCTGCCTTCCCATAAAATTGTCGGTTTGATTATCGATCCGGGTAAACTCAATACGATTCGCAGCGAACGGTTAAAATCCATGGGACTTGCCGACGGAGCAAGCTATGCGGCGCTGGATCGCATTCGGGAAGAGTTGACGTATGCGCGTGAGATTATGCGCAAACTGCACTGTCCGGTGATCGACGTATCCACGAAAGCGATTGAAGAAACGGCCAATCGGGTTATGGAAATCATTGAACGCAACCGCCGTTTACACGGGTGAGGTGAACTATGCAAATCCGTGAAGTGACCGAAGAACGCGAAGTCAAATATTTAGCGACGCACGCGGCCCACAGCCGTGACGCCGTGCGTGACCGTCCGCAGGACAAGGACCCTTTGCGCACCGAATATCAACGGGATCGGGACCGGATTTTGCATAGCAAGGCGTTTCGACGCTTGAAACACAAGACGCAGGTATATATCGCGCCGACAGATCATTATCGCACGCGCATGACGCATACGTTGGAAGTGAGTCAAATCGCGCGGACGATGGCGCGCGCGTTGCGCTTGAATGAAGATTTGACGGAAGCGATCGCCTTGGGGCATGACGTGGGGCACACGCCGTTCGGTCATGTCGGTGAATTTGCGATTCGCGATCTGTTCGGACATTTTCATCATAATGAGCAAAGTCTGCGCGTGTTGGATGTGCTGGAAAAGCACGGCGCCGGTTTGAATTTGACGCAGGCCGTACGTGATGGTATTTTGAATCATACGGGACCAAATTTGCCGCAGACATTAGAAGGGCAGCTGGTTCGTTACAGTGACCGTATTGCCTACTTATGCCACGATTTTGATGATGCGGAGCGGGCGGGTATGCTCACGGCGGACGATTTGCCGCTGGAAGTGCAACGCCGTTTCGGAACGACGCATTCATCCATGATCACGGCGATGGTAAGCGACCTGGTGTATTCATCGTTGGATCGGGACTGTATTATCATGCCGGACGCCACGCAGGCGGTCATGCGCATATTTCGCGAATTCATGTTCGCCAATGTTTATCAGGCGCCGGCGCTGGTGCCGGATCGTAAACGCGGTTACCGCTTGGTACAGGAGCTTTGCCGCTACTATTTGGAAGATCCCGCGCGCTTGCCGGAGGAACATCAGCCGAACGAAATTCCGGTCGCAACGGCGGTGATTGATTATGTAGCCGGCTTGACGGACGAGTATGCGATTCGTTTATATCAAGACACGTTTTTGCCGCGCTATTGGGATGTTAAATAAAAAACCGCCTGCGGGCGGTTTTTATATATGACGAAAACAGGCATTAAAAAAACCGCCCGCAGGCGGTTTTTAGTTTGTCTTAAGGACGTTCCACTTTGCCGGAACGAAGGCACCGAGTGCAGACGTTCTGTCGCGTGGTTTGACCGTTGAGAACAACACGTACACGTTGAATATTCGGTTTCCAGGTTCGTTTCGTTTTCAAATGTGAGTGGCTGACGTTCATACCGGTTTGCGTACCTTTACCACAAACTTCGCAATAATTTGCCATTATCTACACCTCCTTGCAAGTTCCGTTATTAGCAACAGTAGTATTTTATCACAGCTGCATTCAGTTGTAAAGGAAAACCTCAAGTCAGAACGCCGGCACGAGCGCGCCTTTAAATTCTTTGTTAATAAAGTCGCGTACGGGCTCCGATTGGTAGTAAGAAAGCAGTTTCGCATACGCCGCGTTGGTTTTCGCTTCTTTTTGCACGGCCAGCACGCAAGCGTACGGCGATTCTTTCGTTTCCACAAAGCGCGCGTCGGCAACCGGGGAAAGGCCCGCTTCAAGCGCGTAGTTCGTATTAATTGCGGCGGCGTCCACGTCATCTAACGAGCGCGGCACCTGCGCGGCTTCCACTTCAAGAAATTCGAAATGATGCGGATTTTCTTTGACATCAGCGACCGTGACGGTGATATCATTCGTGCCGAGTTGAATCAGACCGGCCGACTGCAGCAGCAAGAGCGCGCGACCGCCGTTGGTCGGATCGTTCGGAATGGCTACTTTCGCGCCGTCGGGAAGGGCGTCGAGCGTTTTGTATTTCGGTGCATAGAGCGCCATCGGTAAGAGTACGGTTTTGCCGATCGAGACTAATTTGTCACCGTTGTTTTTATTGAAATGGTTCAAGTACGGCTGGTGTTGGTACGCGTTGGCATCGATTTCGCCGTTGGCGAGCGCCTGATTCGGTGTGACGAAGTCGGTGAATTCCGCCACTTTAATGACGAATCCGTCACGCGCGGCCACCGTTTTGACTTGCTCTAAAATTTGCGCCTGCGGACCTGCCGTTACGCCGACAACGAGCGGTCGTTCTTGGGTGCCGAGCATAGCGTTTGCCGGCTCTTTTTGGGTGCCGCAACCGGCCAGTACGGCCAAGCTGCAAAGCAGGAAAAATAAGACTGTCCATTGTCGTTTCATATCAATTACCCCATTTCACTATTTCGTTTTCAGAATTATTTTTTATTAACGCGTCGTGCTAAATAATTACCCAGACTTTGAATCAATTGGACAACGATGACCAATATCGCAATCGTTGCGAGCATCACATCGAGACGGAAACGCTGGTAGCCGTAGCGGATTGCGAGATCGCCCAAGCCGCCGCCGCCGATCGCGCCCGCCATCGCGGAGTAGCTGATCAAATTGACGACGACGTTCGTCATGCTGTCGATGATGGTCGGAAGCGCTTCGGGAATTAACACTTTATAGATGATTTGCAACGGGGAAGCGCCCATCGATTGCGCGGCTTCAACCAAGCCGAACGGAACTTCTTTCAGCGCCGTTTCCACCAGGCGCCCCGCAAAGGGAATTGCGGCGAGCGTCAAGGGTACGCACGCGGCGGTCGTGCCGATCGAGGAACCGGCAATAATGCGGGTCAAAGGAATAATCGCGACCATCAAAATAATAAACGGGATCGAACGCAACATATTGACGACGGCGCCGAGCGGTTTATTAATCGCGGCATTTTCCAAAATATGACCTTTATCGGTAACGAGCAGCAAGACCCCGAGAGGAATCCCGAAGAAGGCCGAGAGAAAGGAGGAAACGGCCACCATGTACATTGTTTCCCCTAAACTCTGCCATAAGAGGCTAACGATTTGCGGGGACATAACCGATCACCTCACTTTCAATGGGACACGCGCGCAGCCACGCCAAGGCGGCTTGCATTTGATCCTCACTGCCGCCCAGCGTCACAATCAGTCGACCGAATGAGGTGTCCTGAATGTAATCGATGCTAGCGTAGAGAATGCTGACTTCGAGATCAAACCGACGAATCAATGTCGCCAACAACGGCTCATCGGTAACGTCGCCGATAAAAGATAACCGAACCAGTAAATCGGCATCGGGAATCGGTGTTTGGGAAATATGCAGATAGTTTAAGTTTTCCGGAATCTCATTGCTCAAAATTGAGCCGACAAATTCGCGCGTGGTCGCCGTTTTCGGCGCGGTGAAAAGATCCGCCACGCCGCCCTGTTCGATGATGCGACCGTTTTCAATGACGGCGACGTGGTTACAAATTTCTTTGATGACCTGCATCTCATGCGTGATCAAAACGATGGTCAGGTGCAGGCGACGATTGATATCTTTCAAAAGATCAAGGATTGCTTTGGTAGTCTGCGGATCGAGCGCGCTGGTCGCTTCGTCGCAAAGGAGCACCTTCGGTCGGGAAACTAACGCACGGGCGATGCCGACACGCTGCTTTTGACCGCCGGAAAGTTGGGCGGGATAGTTGTCGCGGCGTTGCGTCAGACCGACGAGTTCTAAAATCGGCTCGATCCGTTCTTTTTGTTCCGCTTTGGAAAGTCCCGCGAGCTCTAACGGAAACGCGATATTTTCATAGACGGTACGATGACTCAGCAGATTGAAATGCTGGAAGATCATGCCGATATGTTTGCGTTCGTTACGTAATTCCTGCTCGCTCATCGCCGTCAGGTTTTTACCGTCGACCCAAACTTCTCCTTCGGTCGGCGTTTCCAGCATGTTGATACAGCGGATCAGCGTCGACTTGCCGGCCCCGGACAGGCCGATGATACCGCAAATTTCGCTTTCGGGGATATGCAGGTCGATATCTTTGATTGCGTGCACCGGTTGCGGACCGGGATATACTTTGCTAATGTGTCGCAAATCTATCATTTTCTCACTCCTTTAACCACTAAAAAACTCTTCACCAAAAGATGAAGAGCCGGTCGACTTCATCTCTCGGGATCACTCCCGCGGAATTGGCACCGTTCTCCGTGTAGAGATGGTTGCCGCGACGTCATTGGGCCGGTCCCTCGGTCACTCTGGATGAAAAGTGGTGTATTTCGTTGTTGATTAACGCTGATTATAGCACTATGAAAGAATGAATGTCAAACAGTAATTTAGAGATGACTCCTTGCGTTTTTTGTATAGGACTGTTTCAAGTAGCGTAAAATGCGACCGTTTCGGGCTTAAAGGGGATTTTAGCCGAGCGCTACATATTGAATAATCTGCTTTTAGGATTGCGCCCAGACTACAATATGTAGTATACTCAAATCTGAAGAGGCGGCTTGTGAGAAAGCCGATACAATATGAGGGAGGCAGCGGTACTATGTTGGAAGTCATCAAGCGCGACGGCGACAAAACTGTTTTTGACAGGTCGAAAATTACGATCGCGATTGAAAAAGCAATGAACAGCTCGAGCGGCGTGTATGAAATCGGTCAGGCGGACAAAATCGCCTGGGAAATCGAACAGGAAGCACGTCAGCAGGAAAAGCCTTTAACGATTTATGAAATCGAAGATAAGGTCTATTATAAACTCATTGAGAACCACAATCCGGCAACGGCTCGTGCGTACGAAAACTATAAAGCGGTACAGGCATTCAAACGTCATGAAAATACAACCGATGAAAGTATTTTCGGTTTATTAAATAAAAGCAATATCGCAGTCTTGGATGAAAACTCCAACAAAGACGCGCAGGTCGTTTCGACGCAGCGCGATTTGATCGCCGGCGAAGTATCGAAAGATATCGCCCGCCGCAAACTGATTCCCGCCGATATCGTGCAGGCGCATGACAGCGGCGCGATTCACTTCCATGACATGGACTATATTATTCAGCCGATGTTCAATTGCTGTCTGATCAATTTGGAAGACATGCTTACCAACGGCACCGTCATTAACGGGAAAAAGATCGATTCACCGAAATCGTTCCAAGTCGCCTGTACGGTAACGACGCAGATTATTGCGCAGGTCGCCAGCGGCCAGTACGGCGGACAGAGCATCAACGGCATTGATCGGATTCTGGCGCCTTTCGTGCGTAAATCGTTCAATAAAATTCTCAAGAGCGTGCTCGAAGAACAGCGCGACATTTATGAAATGGAACCGGATCAGGAGAAAGCGGAAGCGATTGCTTGGAAACGTACCCGTAAAGAAGTAAAAGACGGCATTCAGACGATCCAGTACCAGATCAATACCTTGATGACGACCAACGGCCAGGCGCCGTTCGTTACGTTGTGCATGTATTTCCAACCGGATTACGAATACGCCAAAGAAGCGGCGATGATTACGGAAGAAATTTTGGCGCAGCGTTTAGAAGGCGTCAAAAACGAGCAGAATGTCTACATCACACCGGCATTCCCGAAACTCGTTTACGTGCTCGATGAGCACAATATCGCGCCGGACGCGCCGTACTACTATCTCACGGAACTCGCGGCGAAATGCACCGCGAAGCGCATGTATCCGGACTATATTTCCGCGAAAAAGATGCGCGAAAATTATGAAGGCAATGTTTTTTCGCCGATGGGCTGCCGCTCCTTCCTGCGCCCGTATAAAAACGAAAAAGGCGAATACGTTTGGGACGGCCGTTTCAATCAGGGCGTCGTTTCACTGAACTTGCCGCAAATCGGTATTTTGGCGGAACATTCGGAAGAAAAATTCTTTGAAATTTTGGAAAAACGTCTGCAACTTTGCTACAAAGCATTGATGTTGCGCTATGACTTCTTGAAAGATGTCGTGAGCGACGTGTCGCCGATTCATTGGCAGTATGGCGCGATTGCTCGCCTCAAACCGGGTGAAAAGATTTATCCGTACTTGCAGAATACGTATTCCACGCTTTCCCTCGGCTACATCGGCGTGTATGAAGCGACCAAACTCATCACCGGCGAATCGCATACCGGCGAAAAAGGTCACGCGTTCGCCGCGCGCCTGATGCGCCGTCTGCGTGAAGCGGTCGATACCTGGCAGGAACAGACCGGTTTGGGATTCTCTCTGTACGGCACACCGGCGGAAAGCCTGACCAACCGTTTCTCGTCGATTGACCGCGCGCGTTTCGGCGAAATCGAAGACATTACGGATAAAGGTTACTACACCAATAGTTACCACGTGGACGTACGCGAACCGATCAGCGTCTTTGATAAATTCTGTTTCGAATCGGAATTCCAAAAACTTTCGACCGGCGGCTGCATCTCGTATGCGGAAATTCCGAATATGAGCGGCAACGTCGATGCGGTACTGACGATGATGCGCTTTATTTACGACAATATCTGCTATGCGGAATTTAATACCAAATCGGATTACTGTCATGTCTGCGGCTTTGACGGTGAAGTCAAAGTCAATGACGACATCCAGTGGGAATGCCCGCGTTGCCACAACACCGATCGCAATCTGTTGACTGTCATCCGTCGGACATGCGGTTACCTCGGTGAAAACTTCTGGAACGAAGGTCGCACGAAAGAAATCCGTGACCGCGTCCTCCATATCTGAGGCGCGCATGCGTTACGGACAAATCCGGCACTACGATATTGCCAACGGTGAAGGCATTCGGACAAGCATTTTTGTCACGGGCTGCACTCACAATTGTCCGAATTGCTTCAACGTCGAATACCAGAATTTTCAGGCCGGTAACCTTTGGACGGACAAGGAAACCGCGACGGTGGTCGACTACATCAATGACCCGAATGTGGCGGGTCTGACCCTTTTGGGCGGCGAGCCCATGCAAAATGTCGAGGGACTGATCGAGGTCGTGCGCGCCGTGCGGGCGGCCCAGCCGCAAAAAAACATTTGGGTGTATTCCGGCTACACCTGGGAAGAGATTATCAGTGATCCCGTTCGATTATCGCTTCTGCGTCTGTGTGACGTGCTCGTTGACGGGCGTTTCGTGGACGCGTTGCGCGATCCCGCGTTGCGTTTCCGCGGCTCGTCAAATCAGCGCGTCATCGCGATCGGAGAATCTCTTTTGCAAGGAAAAGTAGTATTGCATCGGGATATTCACACGCATCGTCCGATTACGACGACAGCGGATACTTAATCAAAAAAAGACGGCTTTCGCCGTCTTTTTTGTTGTGAGAATAAAAATATCTGGTCATAAGAAGTTATTGAGCAATACGAGTGAATTTACGCTTTTCAAGTGCTTTACCGATAACGAATGATGAAGCGCAAAAGCGCAACGAATCAAAAAGCTCTTGAGGATCATCAAATAACAGTTTGTCCCTTGCCTTCTTTGTGCTATAATAAACGCGCATAGAATGGTGGCACGAACCATATATTCTAGTTGGAAACGTGTGATAGGATACTAGATCAAAAAAGGCGCTATTTTTCAATAGCGCCTTTTTTCTTGCTGTATGTACTACCTGAAACTCTTTGAATCCATTTATAAACGCTCAGGTCAAGGAGCTCTTTACGAAAAGATTTTTACTCGTTGCCCGCGCCTTTCACTTTTCCGGGCACGCGTTCCGGTGTTTCATCACCGTCGTCGTTATCACTCTTAGCGGATGATTTTTTATCTTTCTTTTTGCCGTCTTTATCCTTCTTGTCTTTATCTTCGTCTTTTTTGTCAGATTCCGAGGCCGGCTGGTAAAAACCTTCCGCGGCGATTCCCTCGACACCCGCCGGCGTCGGGAAACTATTGGCCGGCATGTCGGCGACGGCCGCATGCATAAAGTCACGCCAGATGGCCGCCGGAACGGTACCGCCCGTCAATCCCTGCAAGGTTCCGTCAAAGTCATCGCCGATCCAAACGGCCGCGGCGACGTCCGGCGTATAGCCGACAAACCACGCGTCTTTACTTTCGTCTGTTGTACCGGTTTTACCGGCCATGGGACGACCGATGTACGCATTGCCGCCCGTGCCGTGCAAGACGGCGGATTCGAGCATATTCGTAACAATGTACGCCGTTTTTTGACTGATGACCTGCGTGCCTTTAGCGGTATTTTCTTCCAATACATTACCGTTGCGGTCCACAATCCGAATGATCGCCAGCGGTTCCATATGCACTCCGCCGTTGGCCAGCACGCCGTACGCCGATGCCATATCGAGCGGAATGACGCCTTGCGTTAACCCGCCCAAGGCGGCGGCCAGGTTCTCATCATTGTTGCCGCCCTTGAAGACGAGCGTGCTGATGCCCATGTTTTCTGCATTGGCGAGGATATTATGCATGCCGACTTCCTGCGCGATTTTGACGGCCGGCACATTGACGGAATTCATCAAGGCCTGACGTAATGTCATTTTACCGCTGAATGTACGGCTGTAGTTTTGCGGACTCCAACCGGCGATTGTGACCGGCGAGTCGTCGACGATCGTGCCCGGGGTCATGCCTTTTTCCACGGCGCTGATGTAGACGAAGGGCTTAAATGCCGAGCCCGGCTGACGCACCGCTTGGGTGGCGCGGTTGAAATGGTCCGTGCCGCGTCCGCCGACCATCGCTAGAATATGGCCGTTGTGCGGATCGATGGCGACGATAGCGCCTTGCGGTTGCCGCAAGCCGTTGGCGTCGGTGTAGAAGTCCGGCAGATTCGCTTCCAGCGAGCGTTCCGCCGCTTCCTGCATATCCAGATCCAACGTCGTGTAAATTTTCAAGCCTTCTTTATAAAGCGCTTCCGCATCGTACTTGTCGCTGATCAGCTGCTCGATGTAGCTGATGAAATAGGAAGCGCGGGAGCCGCGAATCTGTTTCAGGCTTTCCTGTGAGCGCAAGCCCAAATCGGCCGCCTTGGCGGCGTCCGCGTCTTCTTGCGAGATGAAGCCGTACTTGGCCATCTGATTCAAAACCGTAGCCTGTCGCGTTTTCGCCGCTTCCAAATTGCTGAACGGGGAGTAGTAGTTAGGACTTTGCGGTAAACCGGCCAGGAGAGCGCATTGCGCCAAATCCAGTTCGCTTACCGGTTTACCGAAATAAATATTGGCCGCTGTCTGAATCCCGTAGGCGCCTTCACCAAAATAAATCTGGTTCATGTACATTTGCAAGATTTCGGGTTTGGTGTATTCGCGTTCGATCTGCAACGCCAAAATGGCTTCCTGGAATTTACGCTCCAAAGTCCGATTTTGCGTCAGGAATGCGTTGCGGGCCAGCTGTTGCGTAATGGTACTGCCGCCTTGCGCGATGCCGTTGTGCGTGATGTTGGCAAAGATCGCGCGCATGATGCCGCGGGGATCGATGCCGTGATGATCATAAAAACGGATATCTTCCGCCGCCAAAAAGGCATGCTGCAAATTCTCGGGGACCTGATCCAGCGAAACCGGTAACCGGTTTTCCTCCGCATGAATGGTCGTAATCAGGCGACCTTTGATGTCAAAAATCTGCGATGACGCCGCCGGGGTATCCGTTTGCTGCACATCGGGCAAATTGCTGATGGTAGCGCCGATAAATCCGCAACCGGCGCCCAGAAAAATGACCAGCGCGATAATCGCGGCGATAATGAGCGTACTTTTATTTGCACCGCGCTTTTTCCGTTTCCTTGCGCGCGCGCTCGAATGTCGCATAAATGCCTCCTTTTAATTATTCACATTTTTATTTATTATACCATTAATGGCATCTTTTATAAATTGCAGATCAAGGAGAGGAAAATATACTGTCAACAATAAAAAACCTCCCTTTGCAAGGGAGGTTTTGCCAATTCTTACTTGTTGTACAATTCGACGATGAGCGTTTCGTTGATGTCGTTCGCGAACGGCAATTCTTCACGCAGCGGGAGACGGGTGTAAGTGCCTTCCCATTTGTCGAAGTTCTTTTCTATATAAGGCAGCTCGAAGGAACGAACTTCCTGGAAGCTGGCTTTGAACATTTCATTGGCACGTTGATCTTCTTTCAACGAGATGACCTGACCCGGGGTTACGTTATACGACGGGATGTCAACGCGTTTGCCGTCAACGAGGATCAAGCCGTGGTTCACCATCTGGCGAGCCTGACGGATCGAACGCGCGAAGCCGATGCGATAGACGAGGTTGTCCAGGCGGCTTTCGAGGAGGAAGAGAAGGTTTTCACCGACGATGCCTTCCATTTTACGCGCTTTGACGTAGTAACGGTAGAACTGACGTTCCAATAAATTGTAGATCGCTTTAACTTTCTGTTTTTCCAAGAGCTGGGTGCCGTATTCCGAGATTTTACGCGGGCGGCGCTCTTTGGACTGCCGTTTTAACGCTTTCGGATGACCGTAGATGTTGAGGTCAAACCGTCGGCTCGCCTTAAAACGTGCGTTCCGATTTGTTGCCATGCAATCACTCCTTTACAAATTTGGCAATAGCTTGTTTACAAGCTTTACAAGTGTACCATGAATATTGTTTCGTGTCAATCATAAATTGCACGTCGGGAAGGTTTGGGCGGCGCTTCATACACATACGCGTACAGTTCCGGCGCGCCGTCGCCGCGTTGGCGCTGATGCACGCCCTGAATTTCGGGGGCGAATCCCGGCAGGGCTTGCATCGCGCGTTCGAGAACCGTAAAGTATTCGACGGCGGTTTCCGTCCAACGTTCCCCGGCGACGATGGTGAAAATGCCCGGCGGATACGGCAGCGCGCCTTCCAATGCGATTTCGCCCGAAAGTTCGCGAAGCGGCAGCGCGCGCGCCTGATTGCGGCGGAGCGCAAGCGTGGCTTCGGCGGCGGACAGGGCGACCGGCGGTAAATATTCAGCCGCGAACAGCTTACGTTGTAATTGGCTGACGTTCGCTTCTTTGTAAAAATCGTGCAGTTTTTGGCACAACCAGCGAATCGATCGCGTGCGGTAAATATCCGGATAGGCTGCCGCCACGCGGGGCAGCACATCGGCGACGGGGGCGTCTTCCTCGATGGCTTTTTCCAGCTGCACGAGCAAATCGACCAACCGGCTCAACTTGGCGGGAGATTCCGCCGGAGTGATCAAAAAGAGCAGCGAGTTCAAATCGCTTTTTTCCGGCGTCATGCCGTGCTCCTGCAGGTAATGCGAGACGATACTGCCCGGAACGCCGAATTCTTCATACGTGCCGTCGCGAAGGGAAATACCCGGAGTGTACAATAAAATTTTGCAGGGGTCGAGCGCGTATTGCTCTTTGGCAAGGCCGCTGAAGCCGTGCCAGGACGCGTTGGGATCGATGACGAAATAGCGGCGATCGGAGATGATCACGTCAGTCGGGATATCTTGCCAGGGAGTACCGTCAACGGTCGGCGGCACAAAGGGTTGGAAATATCGGCAGCGTTTCAATATTTCTTTTTTGGCATCGGTCGCTACGGTGGCGGCATCGCGCCAAAGTTGTTCGCCGTATGGGGCTTCATGGATTTTCGCATTCATATCGAGTGAAGCGAAAAGCGGATAGTTCGGTGACGTCGACGCGTGCAACAAAAAGGCGTCATTGAAACGGTCGTGATTGACGTGCCGCGCCTGATCCTTAATGTGATTATCCTTTTTATGAATCTGCGAAGTTTGCGCAAATCCCGCTAACTGTTTGTGCACGGATTGCGTCACCAAAATCCCCGGATCGTTCGGACCGAGCTCCAAGGTGAGAGGACTCATCGGCGCGAGTATGGGCAAAAATTGTTCATAGCCGACCCAGGCGCAATCAAATAAAATGTAATCGCATAGTTGGCCGACGCTTTCTACGATTTGACGGGCGTTGTACAAAATCCCGTCGTACGTGCCGAGTTGAAAAATACCGAGACGGAACGGTCGCGGCAGATCCGCTTTAGCGGCAGCGATTTTACGGATACGCTCCCGCAATGCGTTTTCTTCCAGCGCGGCCGCCGGCATGCCGCCGATAAAACCGTACGGATTGCGCGTGGCTTCCAAATACACCGGTGTCGCGCCGGCGAGCACCAGCGCGCCATGGTGCGCGGATTTATGATTGTTGCGATCGAAAAGCACCAGATCGCCGGGAGTCAGCAGCGCCGTCGCGCAGACTTTATTGGCCGTTGAGGTACCGTTTAAGACGAAGTAGGTACGGTCGCTGTGAAACACTTCGGCCGCATGCTGCTCCGCCGCCGCGGCGAAACCGTCGTGGGTCAACATGTCGCCCAGGTAACCGTCCGAAGACGAAAGGTCACTGCGGAAGGTATTGGCGCCGTAAAAATCATAGAAGAGACGACCGGCGCGCGTGCGGCGGAAAAATTCGCCGCCGTGATGGCCGGGGGTCGCAAAGGATGTCTGATCGCCGTCGGTATAATCAATCATCGCGGCGACAAAAGGCGGCAATAAACCTTGTTCAAATCGTTTCGCGGCCGCGAGTACCACTTCGCTCACTTGGTCTTTGCACAGGCGTATAAAATGCGGCGCGTCACTGTCCACAATAAAACGAGGCAGGTCGTCGACATCTTGAAAGCGACGGGCGATCGACTGATCCTTCGCGCTTAAGACAACGGCCGCGAAAGCGTCGGGATCCGCCTGCGCCGGATTGACAAAAGTAACGGCAGCGGAGGCAAATAACTCTCGCAGTGCGGGACTGACAGCAAGTTGGGAAATAATCATACGAGCCTCTTTTCTGTAATGGTAGAAAAATTTGCTTTCATTGATACTGGAAAATTTACCGCCGGCGCAAAATCGCGCCCATGCGATAAATAAAAATCTGCGTGGCAAAGTTTTTACTCGGTCATAAAAATTCGTTATTATATTTACATTATTATGAAAACAGCAGGAATACGAGTTTGTAATGAAAATTTCTTGACAAACAGGATCCTAACGCTTAAAATAATACGAGTGAACTTTTGTCCTACCCATTAGCCCCGGAAAGGATAACCGTTTACGTTTCGATTTTGATAAGGAGGAATTCTACGCATGAAAACTACGTTTATGGCCAATCCGAGCAACATTGAGCGGAAATGGTACATCGTTGACGCGGAAGGCAAAACGCTCGGTCGTTTAGCTGCCGAAGTCGCGAAAGTCCTGCGGGGCAAACATAAGCCGACTTACACACCGCATCAAGATACGGGCGATTTCGTGATCGTCATTAACGCGGCGAAAGTCGTTGTTACGGGTAAAAAATTAGAACAGAAAAAATATTTCCGTCATTCCGGTTATCCGGGCGGCGGCCGTTTCATTCATCTGAACTGGCTCTTGGAACGTCGGCCGGAACAGGTTATTGAAATGGCGGTTCGCGGCATGCTGCCGAAGAACTCGCTGGGCGAAAATATGTATCGTAAATTAAAAGTATACGCCGGCGCGGAACATCCGCATGCTGCACAGCAACCGGAAGTACTTGAGTTGAACATTCGTTAACCGGAAGGAGGAACCGTAAATGGCAGTAGCACAATACTACGGCACAGGTCGTAGAAAGAAATCCGTTGCCCGCGTTCGTCTTGTTCCGGGCCAAGGCAGAATCATGATCAACAATCGTGAGATGTCGGAATACTTCGGTTTGAAGACACTCGAGCTGATCGTTAAACAACCGCTCGAACTGACCAACACCACCGACCAGTATGATGTTTTGGTCAATGTTCACGGCGGCGGCACGACCGGTCAAGCCGGCGCGATTCGTCACGGTATCAGCCGCGCGCTCCTGGAAGTCGACGCCGATTTCCGCAAAGCGCTCAAAAAAGAAGGTTTCCTGACTCGTGACCCGCGTATGAAAGAACGTAAAAAATACGGTCTTAAAAAAGCGCGTAAAGCAAGCCAGTTCTCGAAACGTTAATTGGTACCAAATAAAACCCTGCCGAGGCAGGGTTTTTTATTATCTGAAAATATTTCGGGCAAAGGCGGCACCGGATTGATGGAAACAACAAATGCCATACGGCCGGCGCGGCACCGATGGTTAGATATAAAAAAAGAATCTCCGCGGAGATTCTTTTTTTGTGGTCAGATGATCGTTTCGCCGTGATGTTTTTCACCCGGCGCGTCCGGATACAGATTGTATTGGACCGTCCACTCGTCTTTGTACTTGATCGCCTGGCTGTGAATGTTGTCCCATTGGTCATGCGTGCGCACCACGCGCCCCGGCACACCGACGACGAGTGAATTCGGCGGAATCTCTTGGTTCTCCAGAACCAGCGCGCCGGCGGCGATAATCGAACCGCGGCCGACATGCGCGCCGGTTAAAATTTTAGCGCCCATGCCGATCCACACATGGTCTTCGACCGTGGCGCCGTGAACGACCGCGCTGTGGCCGATAGTAACATAATCACCGATGATGCAGGGGTAACCTTTCGCCACATGCAGGCAGACGAGATCCTGTACATTGGAATATTTGCCGACGGAAATGTAATCGACATCACCGCGGGCTACCGCGTTGTACCAGAAGCTGCTCCATTCATCGGCGCGAACATCGCCGACGATTTGAGCGCCTTTCGCGACATAGACGTTTTCATGCAAGGCGGGCGAAACGCCCTGGAACGCATCTCCATCATAGGTATACATAGAAACTTCCTTTCCTTTGCTTTCAAAAATTATTTCAGTAATTGCGGGGCGTTCTGCAAACATTCCGTCATTTCATGAATAATTTCATCTACGATTTCTTTCGCCGGTTGGATCTTGGTCAAACGGTTCAAGCCCTGGCCGACTTGCACCACACCGTTTACCATGTCGCCGTCGACCGCGGCGAGACGATTCGTGCCGCGTGAAAGAGCGGTGAGAACCTCATCGGCGGCGCCTTCGCGCTCGAGACGCAAGTATTCGTCCGTGAATGCGCTGCGTAAACCGCGGACATTGTTGTTGCGCGTAAAACCGGTGATGACGGAATCCGTATCGGTGGCGGCGATGATGGCGTCTTTCGAATTTTGATGGACTTTGCACTCTTCGGCTAAGAGGAAGCGCGAACCCATCTGCACGCCGTCGGCGCCCATCAGGAGAGCCGCCGCCATACCGCGACCGTCGACAATGGAGCCGGCGACGATGATCGGAATATCGATTTCCGGAATGACATTTGTCATGAGCGCCATCGTCGTTTGCATGCCGTCGTGACCGCCTGCTTCAAAGCCTTCGATGACCAAAGCGTCGGCGCCTTTTTCCTGCACGCGTTTAGCGAGTTTGACGTTCGGCACGACCGGGATCGCTTTAACGCCGGCACGATGCAACGGTTCAAAGTAAGGCACCGGATTGCCCGCGCCGATGGTCGCGAAAGCAACTTTTTCTTCGCAAATAATTTCGAGCACTTCATCTTTATTCGGCGCCTGCAACATCAAATTCACGCCGAAGGGATGACCGGTTAATTCCTTCGTTTTACGAATCTGTTCGTGAATCCATTCCGACGAACGACCGCCGGTCGCAATCACGCCGGTGGCGCCGGCATTCGCAACAGCGCTTACCAGAGTCGATTCGGAGATCCAGGCCATGGCACCCTGAATAATCGGGTATCGGATACCGAGCAGCTCGGTCAGTTTCGTTTTCATACCATTTCCCCCTTATAATGAATGTTTTCTATTTATAACTTAATTATGAACTAAATTATGAGCTAAAAATATCATGCGTTCAATGAAAATACAACAATAAGATTGCGAATTACGCATAGTGAAATAAAAATTTTCACACGTCATATCTCTTTATACAGCCAACGATGCGGCTCCCCTTCGTCCATATGAACTTCTTCGAGATCGCCGGTATAACCGTTGCGCAAATAAAAGTTTTGGGCGCGCACTTGCGCGGAAAGCATGATTTTTGTGCCGCCCAGTTTTTTGATAGCGTTCTCCGCAGCTTCCAAAATCAGGGTGCCTAACTGTTGATGGCGATGGTCTTTGGCGACGGCCATCCGACCGATGTAGTAGGTGCCGGCCTCTTCCGCCGGAAAAAAACGACAGGTGCCCACCGCGCGATCATTTTCCCGACAGATCACATGGCGGGCGCATTGGTCGGTTTCATCGAACTCGTTCTGAAAGCCCTGCTCATGAATAAAAACATCCTCCCGCAGCTTACGTGCTTCGGCAGGCAATGTGGCATTGACAGTAATCATCGTATCGCTCCTTTGCATTTTCCGATGTAAGTATAACAAACGAATCGGTATTTTCGTAATCGGCTTTGGGATTCCGGAAAATATCGGGAAAAGGGAGAGCGCTTCGGTTGGTCGTTGCGTCTTGAGATTTCTTTTGCTACAATGAATGCGGAAAGATTTTTTTACCACGGTTGGACAAAATTTGTCCCGCGGGCAAGCGAGGTGATTGCGACGAAAGAAGACGTATTGGTGAGTTTGGTTCCGGAACTTTTTGCCGAAGCGGAACGCCGGTACGCCGTTCTCAAAGAAGTCTCGTTGCAAGCACCGATCGGACGCCGCGCCATTGCGGATGCGACAGGCTTTACCGAGCGGGTGGTGCGCAATCTTGCCGCCGAGCTCGAGGCGAACGGCTTAGTGACCGTCACTCCTGCCGGTATTTCCATGACTCGACGCGGTGAACAGCTGCTGGTCGATTTAGCCGCCTATTTCCGTACGCGCCAATCAGTCAAGCGACTGGAGCGTGAACTGGTGGAAATTTTGGCGATGAAAGAAGTACGGATTGTGCGCGGCGATTCGTCAAGGGATCGCACCGTGCAACGCAATCTGGCGCAGGAAGGCGCGCTGTTGGTGGCCCGCTATTTAGCGGATGATTTGGTGGTCGCCGTTTCCGGCGGTACGACATTATCCTTGGTGGCCAAAGCGTTACCGGAGAGCACGGCAAAAGTAACTGTGGTGCCGGCTCGCGGCGGTTTCGGCGAAACGCTCGAAACGCAGGCCAACACGATTGCGGCGATGGTGGCGCGGAAAACGCGCGGAACCTATCGCATGCTGCACGTGCCGGACGGATTTTCTCCGGAATTGATTGACATCCTGCGGCGCGAGGATAAAAGCTTGCGGGAAGTGGAAGCACTGATTCATCGTGCGGATCTTTTGATCATGGGCATCGGTGATGCGGCACGCATGGCGGATTTGCGTCAAATTCCGCCGGCGGAACGCGCGACGCTGATGACCGGCGGCGCGGTTGGTGAAACGCTCGGGTATTATGCGCGAGCCGATGGTGAAATTGTGTATTGCCGGCACAATGTCGGGCTGACGTTAGAGGAGCTCGGAAGCGTGCCGGATGTAGTTTTGGTCGCCGGCGGGTCGCAAAAAGCGGCCGCGATTTTGGCGATGGCGCGGGCCGGAGTACATGGCCGTTTGGTCACGGACGAAGGCGCCGCACAGGCAATTTATCAAATAGTGAACAGCCAGAGGAGGCAAACTCATGTCAACAAAAGTCGGGATTAACGGATTTGGACGAATCGGCAGAAACGTATTTCGCGTAGCGATGAACAACCCGGAAGTGGAAATCGTCGCGATCAACGATCCGGGCAACATCGAAGCATTGGCGCATTTACTGCAGTACGATTCCGTGCATGGCGAAATCGATGCGAAAATTGAAATCAAAGGCTCCGCGCTTGTCATTGACGGGAAAGAAATCGAAGTCACTCAGGAACTGGATCCGGCGAAGATTCCCTGGGGTACAAACGGCGCCGAAGTAGTCATTGAATCCACCGGTCGCTTTACCAATGCGGAAGATGCGAAAAAACATTTGCATGAAACGGTGAAAAAAGTTGTGATTTCCGCGCCGGCGAAAAACGAAGACATTACGATTGTCATGGGCGTTAACCAGGATAAATATGATGCCGCTAAGCATCATGTCATTTCCAACGCGTCTTGCACGACGAACTGCCTCGCTCCGTTTACGAAAGTATTGCATGATACCTTCGGGATCAAAAAAGGTCTCATGACCACAGTGCATGCGTACACGAACGACCAGCGTTTGCTGGACTTGCCGCATAAAGATATGCGTCGCGCCCGCGCGGCCGCGCAGAACATCATCCCGACGAGCACCGGCGCGGCGAAAGCGATCGCTCTCGTGATTCCGGAACTCAAAGGCAAATTGAACGGCTTCGCTATGCGTGTACCGGTACCGAATGTATCGATTACCGATTTGACCTGCGAAGTCGAAAAAAACACGACAGTCGAAGAAGTCAACGCGGCGCTGAAAAAAGCGGCGGAAGGCGAACTCAAAGGCATCCTCGGTTACTCGGAAAAACCGCTTGTTTCCAGCGACTACAACGGTTGCCCGAACAGCTCGACAGTCGACAGTCTCTTGACCTCGGTCATCGACGGAAACATGGTGAAAGTGGTTTCCTGGTATGACAACGAATGGGGCTATTCCAACCGCTTGGTGGATCTCGTATCCTACATCGGTAAGCAAGGTTTATAATGGTAAAGGCCGCATTTTGCGGCCTTCTTTTACTAAGGAGGCAATATGCCGGTATTACAAGTGACGGATCTTGATGTGGCGGGCAAAAAAGTTTACGTGCGTGTAGACTTTAACGTACCGCTCGCTGATGACGGCACAATTACGGATGCTACGCGCTTGCGCGCTGCGGTGCCGACCGTTCAATGGCTGCGCGAGCATGGTGCGGCCGTCATTTTGGCGGCGCATTTGGGACGCCCGAAAGGCAAAGCGGTAGCGGCGCTTTCGCTGCAAGCGGTAGTGGCGCATTTGTCTGAGCTTTTGGGGACCCCGGTGCAATTTGCCGCGGACTGCGTGGGCGAAGAAGCCAAGCAAAAAGCGGCGCAACTTGCCGCGGGCGAAGTGTTGCTGCTCGAAAATGTACGCTTTCATGCAGAAGAAACGAAAAATGATCCGGACTTTGCCAAACAATTGGCGGAGCTGGCGGATCTCGCGGTCAATGACGCTTTCGGCGTATCGCATCGGGCGCACGCGTCCGTGGTCGGCGTGAGCGAATATTTGCCGATGGCGGCGGGCTTACTGCTCCACGAAGAAATCGAACACCTCGACAAAGCGGCCAAGAATCCGAAACGTCCGTTCGTGGCGATTATCGGCGGCGCGAAAGTGTCGGATAAAATTGGCGTGATTCAACGTTTTGTGGAATTGGCGGATACCGTCATTATCGGCGGCGGCATGGCCAATACATTCCTGTTGGCGCAAGGATACGAAATCGGCACGTCACTCGTTGAAAAAGATAAACTCGATGTGGCGCAGGCGGTTATCAAAGCGGCGGCGCAACATCAAACCAAACTGCTGTTGCCGACGGACGTGGTAGTCGCTCCGGAATTTTCCGCGGCGGCGACTCCGACGATCGTGCCGGTCGCGGATGTACCCGGCGATCAGATGATTTTGGATGCGGGACCGGACACGGTGGCGGCGTATGAAGCGGCGATTCGTGATGCGGCGACTATCGTTTGGAACGGTCCGCTGGGCGTGTTTGAGTTCCCGGCCTTTGCCAAAGGAACGCAGGCGCTTGCCCGCGCGGTCGCGCAAAGCAACGCCTATTCGATCGTCGGCGGCGGCGACAGTGTAGCAGCTGTCAACCAAAGCGGCGTGGCGGATCAAATTTCTCATATTTCGACCGGTGGCGGCGCTTCCTTGGAATACTTGGAAGGTAAACCTCTGCCGGGTATTGCCTGCCTCGCGCAGAAAAAGGAGGGCATCGATGCGTAAACCTATTATTGCGGGAAACTGGAAAATGAATACGGATCTGTCCCGGGCTTGTGAACTTACGGAGGAACTCGTCGGCAAAGAACTTGCGACACGGGCGGAAGTCATTTTGTGCCCGCCGTTTATTTCGCTGGCCGCGGTCGGCGAACGAATTGCGGACACCCCGCTTAAACTCGGCGCGCAAAACATGTACTGGGAAGAATCGGGAGCGTTTACCGGTGAAATATCCCCGACCATGTTG
This sequence comes from Negativicoccus succinicivorans, assembly GCF_018372215.1. Classification (NCBI taxonomy): domain Bacteria; kingdom Bacillati; phylum Bacillota; class Negativicutes; order Veillonellales; family Veillonellaceae; genus Negativicoccus; species Negativicoccus succinicivorans. Next base: position 34,570 of record NZ_JAHAJN010000009.1, read on the forward strand.
ACATCGGTCGGCTGTGAATATGTCATTTTGGGCCATTCGGAACGTCGTCAACTGTTCAGTGAGACGGATCCCCGCGTCAATAAAAAAGCGAAAGCGGCGCTCGATCACGGCTTAACGCCGATTATTTGCGTCGGTGAAACGCTTCGGCATCGGGAAGAGGACGAATGGCGCGGTCATATTGAAAGCCAGGTCAAAGCGGCGTTGATTAATCTGTCCGCGGAGGAAGTGGCGACGCTTGTCATGGCGTACGAACCGATCTGGGCGATCGGCACGGGCAAAACGGCGACGGTTGAGCAGGCGAATGAAGTCTGCCGTCTTATTCGCGTCACGATTGAGACCATCGCCGGCCACGATGCGGCGGAAGCGGTGCGCATTCTTTACGGCGGCAGCGTCAAACCGGACAACATCAGCGCGCTGATGGCGGCGCCGCACATTGACGGGGCCTTGGTCGGCGGCGCATCCCTCAAGGCCGATGATTTCGCCGCGGTGGTTAATTATGAAAAATGAGGGAGTATCTTCCGACCGCGGACCGGTGATGCTGGTTATTATGGACGGATGGGGCATCGGTAAACCCGGCGATCCGTATGACGCGATTCAAACGTCGGGCATTACTCATTTTCCGCAGTGGTGGAAAGAATATCCGCACGCGACGCTCACCACTTCAGGTGAAAAAGTGGGATTGCCGGCGGGGCAAATCGGTAATTCCGAAGTCGGTCATTTAAATATCGGCGCAGGCCGGATCATCTTTCAGGATTTGACGCGGATTCATCGCGATATCGCCTCGGGCGAATTTTTCCGGAAACCGGTGCTTGTCGAACTGCTCGAAAAAGTCGCCGCAAGGGGAGGTGCGCTCCACCTTCTCGGCCTCGTTTCACCGGGCGGCGTGCACAGCCACGAAGAGCATTTGTTGGCGTGCGTCAAAGCGGCGCACGAGCATGGTATTAAAGAGGTGTACGTGCATGCGTTTTTAGACGGACGTGATGTGCCGCCGAAATGTGCGGGACCGTCGCTTGCGCATGTGGAAGAAGAAATGCAAAAAATCGGTTGCGGACGCATCGCCACATTGTGCGGCCGTTACTACGCGATGGATCGAGACAAACGGTATGAACGCACGCGTCTCGCGTATGATTTGGTGACCGCGGGCGTAGGAACGATCGCGCCGACGGCGGCGGAAGGTTTGCAGCGCGCGTACGAACGCGGCGAAACGGATGAATTCGTGTTGCCGACACGGATCGGTGAAGCGGTTACCATGCAGCCGAAAGATGGCGGCATTTTCATCAATTTCCGTCCCGATCGGGCGCGGCAATTGACGGCGGCGCTCGCCGAAACCGAATTCGCGGGTTTTGAGCGACCGCGGGTGCCGGCCTTGGAACTCATCACGATGACGCCGTACGAAGCGTCCTTCCATACACCCGTGATTTATCGCAAGGAGCAGCCGCAAAATACTTTTGGCGAATTGGTGAGCAAAGCGGGCTTACGCCAGTTGCGCATCGCCGAAACGGAAAAATACGCGCATGTGACGTATTTCTTCAACGGCGGTCGCGAAGAACCGTTTCCGGGCGAAGATCGTATTTTAGTGCCGTCGCCGAAAGTGGCGACATATGATCTGCAGCCGGAAATGAGCGCGTATATCGTGACGGAAAAATTACTGGAAGCATTGCGCGCGCGTACGTACGATGCGATCATTTTGAATTTCGCCAATGCGGATATGGTCGGTCATACCGGCGTGCTGGCGGCGGCGCAGGTAGCCGTACGCACCGTGGACAAATGTGTGGCGGCGCTCTGGGAAGAAGTGAAATCGCAGGGCGGTGAAATGCTGATTACCGCTGACCACGGGAACGCGGAACGCATGTGGGACGAGGCTACGCAAGGCCCGAACACCGCGCATACGACGAACCCCGTACCGCTCGTATTGCTGAGCGAAAAGAATAAAAATAAAGCGCTCCATGACGGCATCTTGGCCGACTTGGCGCCGACGCTTTTAACATTAATGGGAATATCCGTGCCAGCCGAAATGACAGGCCGGTCACTATTGGACTAGGAGGACCTATGATGATTGTAGATATTCACGGCAGAGAAATTTTGGATTCGCGCGGCAATCCGACAGTGGAAGTGGATGTATTGCTCGATGACGGTACCCGCGGGCGCGCGTCCGTTCCGTCCGGCGCGTCTACCGGCGTGTTTGAAGCGCTGGAATTGCGCGATGGCGATAAGAGCCGTTACCAAGGCAAAGGCGTGCAAAAAGCGGTCGAACATGTTAATGAACGCATCGTGCCGGAATTAATCGGCTTGCCGGTGACCGAACAGGTTTTGATTGATTCGATCATGTGCGGTTTAGACGGTACGGATAATAAAAGCGAACTCGGCGCGAACGCGACCCTGGGCGTTTCCATGGCGGTGGCCCGCGCGGGCGCGGCGGCTTGCCATTTGCCGCTCTACCGTTATCTCGGCGGCATCAACGCCTGCGAAATGCCCGTACCGATGATGAATATTTTGAACGGCGGCATGCACGCGGATAACAACGTCGATATTCAGGAATTCATGATTATGCCGGTCGGCGCGGAATCTTTCGCCGAAGGCTTGCGCATGGGCGCCGATATTTACCATACGTTGAAAGTCGTTCTGAAAGAACAGGGACTCGTTACCGCGGTCGGGGATGAGGGCGGCTTCGCGCCGAATCTGGCGTCGAACGAAGCGGCGATCCAGCTGATTTTGACCGCTGTCGAACGCGCCGGCTTCCGCCCGGGCGAAGATATCGTGCTCGCGCTCGACGCAGCCGCTTCGGAATTTTACAAAGACGGCGTTTACGATTTCGTCGGCGAAGGCGTGAAACGTTCCGCCGAAGAACTCGTTGAATACTACGCGGACCTCGTTCGCCAATACCCGATCGTATCGATCGAAGACGGCATGGACCAGGAGGATTACGTCGGCTGGAAACATCTCACGCAGAAACTGGGCCAAAAAATTCAGCTCGTCGGCGACGATCTTTTCGTCACCAACAGCGCTCGTTTGGAAAAAGGCATTCAGGAAGGCATCGCCAACTCGATCTTGATCAAAGTCAATCAGATCGGTACGCTTACGGAAACCATGGAATGCATCCAAATGGCCAAACGCGCCGCATACACGACGGTGATTTCGCACCGTTCGGGTGAAACGGACGATTCGTTGATTGCCGATCTCGCCGTCGCGGTCAACGCCGGCCAAATCAAAACCGGCGCGCCCGCGCGGATTGATCGCGTCGCGAAGTATAACCAACTGTTGCGCATTGAAGAAGAACTGGAAGGCTTGTCGCTTTATGGCGGTCAAGATATCTTCGCGCACTTGAAAAAATAAATTATTATAAAAAAAGAACTGCCGTTGCGGCAGTTCTTTTTTTTTTGGCTCGGCGAGCGTCAGATTGTGAAATTGTAAAAAGTTTTGCGCCACTTTGGTGAGCGGTCGGTCTCGCACGATGACGATGCTTTTTTGCACATAGAGATCGGGCACATCCAGCGCCGTATAGTAGACTTCATTCGAAAAGTTTTCCGCTTCCTGTTCGGGCACGATCGCGCAGGCGCGATTTCCAAAGTCGTGCCGATGGTAAGCCACGTCGATCACACGGAGCACGACAGCCAGATCTTCATCACCGAGCAGGGCGTAGCCGATACCCGAGGCATGGGACCGATTGAACGGGCGCGCGAAATTATCACGCACTGCGAGCATCCGGCTTACCGACCCTTGTTGGAAGCATATGTTGAACACGCATTGGCCGGCGGCGGTCACGGGCCGGTGGATCTCGCGCACGCGTTTACGCTGGCGTTGCGTTTCCATGTCCATACCGCCGGCTCCGTATTGACCGCGCAGCAGGATGACGACAATATCATCCGCGTTGCCTGGCAGGCCATGTCCGCCATTTTGGTCGGTACGCAATCGCTCGCTTTGTGCGCTAAAGACGAAGCGGAATCGATTCCGACGCGCGCGTCGGCAACGCTTGCGCTGCGTACACAGCAGCTGCTCGCTTTTGAAAGCGGCATTGCCGATACCATCGATCCGCTGGGCGGCTCGTACTATGTGGAAACCTTGACGGACCAAATTGAACGCGAAGCTCGCGAATACATTCATAAGATCGATGAAATGGGCGGCGCGGTCGCGGCGATTGAACAGGGTTACATGCAGCAGGAAATGGCAACCCACGCATTTGAATATGAGCAGGAAATTGAAAGCGGCAAACGCACTGTCATTGGCGTTAATAAATATGTCATAGAAGATGAAGAACATCACACGCAACTGTTGCAAGTCGATCCGGCCGTCGGCGATCGGCAAATGGCCAAACTGAAAAAATTGAAAGAAACCCGCGACAACGCCGCTGTCGAAAAAGCGCTCGCCAATGTTCGTAAAGTCGCGCGCAGCGAAGAAAATATTATGCCGTGTCTGATTGAAGCGGTTAAAACGTATGCGACGCTCGGTGAAATCTGTGGCGTTTTGCGCGAAGAATTCGGTGAATATCATCAGGATCATCCGGCATTTTAAGGAGGGATCCGTATGGACTTGACCAAACAGCTTGCAGGCTATGCGGCCAGGTTACAATATAAAGACTTGGCGGAAGAGACTGTGCAGAATGCGAAAAAATGCATCTTAGACTGGGCGGGCGTTTGCATTCGCGGCTCGCAGGAAACGCCGATTCAAATTTTACTCTCGATCTTGGGGCAAAATACCGGCGCGGATCAGGCGACGGTGCTGACTTCTCCGTTGTTGCGCACCGCCGCCTGGGACGCGGCCCTCTTAAACGGAGCGGCCTCACACTCGCTCGACTTCGGCGATCTGCATAACGCCTCCATTATTCACTTGGCGACGGTCGTCGTGCCGCCTGCGTTGGCGGTGACGGAAGCCGAGCACAAAAGCGGTCGGGATCTCATTACCGCGGTAGTGGCGGGCTACGAAGTCGGCGCCCGCGTCGGGGAAACGATCATTCCGGAATCGTACCATTTCTGGCATACGACGGGCACCGCGGGAATTTTCGGCGCGGCGGCCGCGGCCGGCCGTGCGCTCGGCTTGAATGACCGACAAATGTTGTATAACCTCGGCACCGCCGGCACGCAGGCGGCGGGACTTTGGGAGTTTGTGGCGGAAGCCGCGATGAGCAAACCGATTCACGCGGGCAAAGCCTCTTACGCGGGCGTTTTATCCGCCTACATTTCCGCCCGCGGTTTTACCGGCGCCACGCATATTTTGGAAGGCGAAAAGGGATTTTGCAGAGCGCTTTCCCCCGATCCGCATTGGAGTAAATTGACCGACGGCCTCGGCAACGGCACATTCAAAATTGACGAGAATTCGTTCAAACCGTATGCCTGCTGTAAGCACGCGCACGCCGCTGTTTTCGCGGGCATTAGCTTGCGCGAGGAATGCGATTTGGCAGAGATGAGGGAAATTACCGTGGAAGTCAATGATATTACGGACAGCTTGATCAATAATGCGACGCCGCAAACACCGTACGGTTGCAAATTCAGTATTCAATACTGCCTGGCTTGCGCGTTAGTTTACGGTGAAGTGGGCATCGAACATTTCACGCCGCAAGGGATCGAAGATACCGCCATTCGCGACGTGATGAAAAAAATCAAAGTGGAACGTTCGGCGGAAATCGAACAAATCAAAGCGGACGATCCGACTAAGCTGGCATCCCGTGTACGCATTGTCAAAAAGAACGGGGAGACGCTGGCAAAGCTCGTTGAATATCCGAAAGGCGACCCCGCCAATACCATGACCATCGAAGAAATTCGCGCGAAATATGACGGTCTCGCCGTTCCGATTATCGGCGCGAAAGCCGCCGCTGAAATCGCGGAACTTATTTTGCATCTCGATACGGAAAATGACCCCGGTGAGGTGTTGCAAAAAATTGCGTTAAGCACGAAGTAAAAGAAAAGTGGGCAGGTTAGAAAAAAACTATATCGAAAAAATTAGTAGTCAATTTGCCGTTTTCAGGTTATAATGTAGATGTGACACTTACTATTCGCAGTAGTTGTGAAAGGAGCTAACCATAATGGCATTTACATTACCTGAATTACCTTACGCATATGATGCACTTGAACCGGTGATTGACAAGGAAACGATGCAGTTCCATCATGATAAGCATCATGATACGTATGTGAACAACTTGAATAAAGCGTTGGAAAAAGCACCCGAATGGGCGGCGAAAGATATCGAAGAGATTGTCGCCGACTGGGAAAAAGCGCCCGAAGCAGTTCGTCAGGCTATCCGCAACAACGGCGGCGGTCACTATAACCACAGCCTTTTCTGGCAGATGATGGCCCCGGTCAAAGACAGCAAACTGGAAGGCGCGATCCAAGAACAGATCGAAAAAGATTTCGGTTCGTTCGACGCGTTCAAAAAAGAATTCGGAGCCGCGGCGACCGGACGTTTCGGCAGCGGTTGGGCATGGCTGGTTTGGAACGGAGAGAAACTCGCGGTAGTGTCCACACCGAACCAGGATAACCCGTTGGCTGACGGACAGAAACCTTTGCTCGGCATCGACGTTTGGGAACACGCGTACTATCTGAAATACCAAAACAAACGCGCGGATTATGTCGATAACTTCTTCAAAGTAATCAACTGGAAATTTGTGAACGAATTATTCGCCGCTGCGAAAAAATAAGTCACGCTGAAAAGCATGCCGCAAGGCATGCTTTTTTTGTGCGGGGACTTGCTCGAATAAACGAGAATGAGTATAATGAAGAAGAAACGAAAATATTCGATATAAATAAAACTTATCAGGGAGGTTTTATGATGTACGACGTATTAATTATCGGCGGCGGTCCGGCTGGTTTGAACGCAGCGATGTATGCGGCGCGTAAAGAATTGAAAGTCGGCGTGATCGCGGAACTGATCGGCGGTCAGATGACGCTCACCAAAGACATCGACAACTACCTCGGCTTTCCGGACATCGAGGCGTATGAGCTGATTCAAAAAATGACGGATCACGCGAAAAAATATCCGATTGATTGGATCACGGGGCGCGTGGATCAATTAACGCGCGATGAAGACGGGAATTACAGCGCCGTTACTTCCGATGGCGAAACCTATCGCGGCCAATCCGCTATTATCGCCACGGGACAACGCAGCCGCACGCTCGGCATTCCGGGCGAAGAGGCCTTGACCGCGCGCGGCGTAAGCTATTGCGCGACCTGTGACGGTCCTTTTTATCGCAACAAACGAGTCGCGATTGTCGGCGGCGGGGACAGCGCCGTCGAGGCGGCGATTGAAATGGCGCGGATCGCTTCCGAAGTGCATATTTTGATTCGCAGTCGGTTGCGCGCGACAGAGCTTTTAATTTCCAAAATGCAGGCTACGGGCAAGGTCAAAGAATGGCATCACTACATTCCCTTGGAGGTTATCGGCGATAAAAAAGTATCCGCGCTGAAGTTGAAAAATACGGATACCGACGAAGTTGCGGAATTGCCGCTGGACGGTGTCTTTGTCGAAATCGGCGGCGAACCGAACACCGGTTTCGTGCCGCAGGAGTTGGCATTAAGCGACAATCGCGAAGTGAAAGTGGAACGTGACACGTCGACCAACTTACCGGGGCTTTTTGCCGCCGGCGACAACACGGATTATCCGCATCGCCAAGTCGTGATCGCGGCCGCTGACGGGGCGAAAGCCGCGTTGGCAGCGCACGATTACCTGCTGCATAAGGCGTAAGATGCGCGTTACGAAGGCGATTCGCGAAGAGCAGTTGGCGATTTTGGAAGCGACGTATAAAGATCGTAAGACGGCGCTTCATTACAACTCGCCCTTTGAGCTGTTGGTCGCTGTCGTTTTATCCGCGCAGTGCACCGACGAGCGTGTGAATAGAATTACCGCGCGGATTTTTCCGCGGCTCAATACGCCGGCGAAGATGGGACAACTCACACAGGCGGAACTGGAAGAAGAAATTCGCGATTGCGGTCTCTTTCGTAGCAAGGCGCAACATTTATTAGCTACTTGCACGCGACTTTTGGAAGAGTATCACGGGGAAGTTCCGCGGACAAAAAAAGAGCTCATGACGTTGCCGGGGGTCGGACAAAAAACGGCGAATGTGCTGGTGAGTATTCTCTATGACGAGCCGGCGATTGCCGTTGACACGCATGTTTTTCGCGTCGCCAATCGGTTAGGATTGGGGCGGGGCAAAGACGTCACCGCCGTCGAACGCAAACTGGAGCGCAATATACCTCGCGAAAAATGGTCGCAAGCGCACCATTGGCTCATTTGGCACGGACGGCTTGTCTGTAAAGCGCGTCGGCCGTTATGCGCAAGTTGTCCGCTGCGCCATGTTTGCCCGATCGGTGTTCGACAAGAATCTGCCGATTCGGTATAATAACGAATAAGGGGGGATGATGCATGAATTGGTCGTATGTAGAGCCGGGCTTTATCACGGAAAAAGTGTTGGCGGGTCGACCTGTTCTCCTGACAGTGGAACCGTTTGCCGAAACGGAGGCGGACGCTGCGCAGGCGTATGCGGACGAGATTTGGAATTGGCTGGTGGCCAATCGTTCGCATATCGATGACATTGCTCCCGCGATTGTGAGTCTTAAAAATGCGCATTGGCTGGAAGTGAACGAAGCGCCGGCGACCGTAGAAGAAATATTGCCGCAACTCCAAAACGTCGCGGCCGTGTATGCGCAACAGAATGAGGGCGTTTTGATTTACTATGATGTCGGTGAAATGTTTGCCGGCAACTCGGTCGTCATCATGCTGTCGCCGGAACTGGAATTCCGCGGCATTCAGATTATGTGATTTACGCATTGTAAAAGGCCTTCGGGCCTTTTTTGCGTTTTGACAGCCTGCCGGCACTTTCGTACAATAGTAATCATCAACGGCAGTCGAGAAAGTGAGGATATTATGCAACGGCAGGAACGGGTGGAGTGTTTTCGCGCACTGGGCATCGCGGAATCGCAGATATATGTGGCTTTTGTTTGACGGCGTTCGTGATCGAGAGCAACTGCCGACGGGCGCGTGGTACCTTTACGGAGCCGATGATGAAAAACTGTATTGGATCGGTCATCCGGATCCTACGCAGAAAAAACGTTACGGCATGGCGCGTTTCAGTGACGGGCGATGGGAAAAAGAAATTCGTTCACCGGCAACGTGGCAAGCGGATCAAGCGGAAACCGCATTGCAACAGTATGCCGACCTTTTGCCGACGCGACCGATACCTGACGGGGGCGTCACTTTGGCGGCGGCGCTCAACGACGGACCGTGGCCGCTGACGGCTCGGGAAGAATCGATGTCGGGTGAAGCTGTGGGACCGCTCGCTTCGGGGGATATTGTCATCGCCGCTACGAAAGACCTGTACCGCGTCGGGATCATCACTGAGAAAAATGCCGGCAAATATTTGTCGGGACACGCTTTTGTCATGCGCCCGCGTCGCATGGAACACGCCGCGTGGTTGTGGATGACGCTTCAAACCGATTGGGTAAGGGAACAACTCATGTCCCTTTTGGCCGGAGATTTCCGTTATTTAACGCCGGCGCTCTTGGGACAACTGCCGTTGGGGAACGCGACCGCGGACGCGATCCATACGGCGCAAGCATGGTTGGCGCGGCAAAATGAATGGGAAGAGGTGCAAACGCGATGGGAAGAATGCATGCATACGTTTTAGCAGTTGTTTTGTTACTTGGGATCGGACCGCAGGCATGGGCCCATGACGCGGTGATGCTTTCGCCTTTTCCCGCGGATGAAGTTTCCATCGTGGCGCCGAACTCGCGCAGCGCGGAAATGATGAGCAAAGCGGGAGTCAACAGCAATGAGGTGTTGCTGGCGGCCTACGCGTCATTGGCGGCGTACCAATCGGAGTGGAGCGGTTTGCCCGTTTCCACGTTGCAAAAAACCGGTTGGCAAGTCATCCCCGGTGACACAGGACAGGAACGTTTCATTATTGCTTCGCAAGAGATTAAAGGTCATCCCTACTACGTAGTGGCCATTTCCGGAACGGAGCGAAAAGTCGATCTCAAGGCCAATCTGCGCGATGACATGGTCACGATTCCGCAATATCCTGAGATTTCCGTGCATCAGGGGTATTGGGAGGCCGCGCAACGTTTGTCGGAGATGCCGCAAATCAGGGAAGCCGTGGCGAGCACGAACGACGGCGGTCGCGTTATTTTCACCGGGCACAGTCTCGGCGGCGGAGTGGCCACTTTGATCGGTTTGCAAAAAGTAAGCGAGGACGCTGGAAATCTCGCGCAAATGCGGGTCATTACGTTTGCCGCGCCGGATTTTGTCAACTCTTTCGGCAGCCGCGCGATCGGTCAGTATCCGGCGGTCAATTTTCGCATGGAAGCGGATTTGATTCCGCGTCTGTTTCGTTTGGTGAATTATCGCTATCGCAGCAATCCCAACTCGATCACTTGGAGTTTGCATACGCCGTCGCAAGGCATACCGCACACGATGATCGGTTTCTTGGACGAGGCGTTTTACCAGGCGGCGTGGACCTTTTCCGCGAACCTGCCGACATCGGGACCGGTCGATATCTATGTAGCCGCGCCCGCGTTGACAACGGACATGGGACTTGCGCCGCGCATCATCCAAGCGTATCGCAATACCGCCATTTATGCGGCGGTCTTACCGGAAACGCAACGCATCGCGCGCGATTACCGAGAATTGGAACTGTCCGACGCATTGACGACGGCGCGCGCGCGAGGCGCCAAATATTTACTGTGGTTGCCGCTTTCTATTTATCCCGAACGGGAAAGCACCAATCGCAATTATGGTATGGCGCTCACTGAGCAGTGGTGGGACGTCGATAAAGAAGAACTGCTCACGTGGGAAAGCGTAGCGTTTCGTTCGGGCGGATACACGATTTTCGCTAAGTTAGCGGATTATTTGGTAGGGAAAGAGCAAATTCCTGCCGAGAGCGATTTCCTGTCGCGAAACTAAAGGCTTTATATGGCGCGGCATTGGCGGCTTTTATCCGAAGCGCTCGCGAAATCGGACATGACGGGCGCGCAAATGATGAGGCCGAGAGAAAACGCCATGGGATACAGAAAAAGAGGGAAGATCGGAAACGTCTTCTCTCTTTTGTGATTAGCGGCATGTTATTTGTCATGAAAAAGCATCGAGAGATACCGGTCACGGTTTTCCGCTTGCCGCAACGCGCGGCGGCGTCGGGGCGCTGAAGAAGTCAAAAAATATATGTTATAATATAATTTATTAATTATGATTGATGCGTAAGCGTGTCGCGGGGAGAGATTATGAGCACTGAAATACCGGCGCATCCTGCGATTTGGTCCCGGTTGCAAACGGAGCGGCAAACGGGCAGACTGCCGCACGCGTTGCTGTTCGTCGGCGCGGCGGGACTGGGCAAAGCGGCGACCGCGTGGCAATTGGCGACGCGGATATTGGGACGCGAACTGCGCGTGACGCCGGCGGATGAATTACCGAAAGACACTTTTTATCTCGCGGATGAAGCCGATTTCTTTCGCGTTTCCCCGCAGGGAAGCGAAATTAAAATCAGCCAGATTCGCGCGGTGGAAAAGGCGCTCAGCCGCACTCATACGGGAGCGCGCGTAGTGATTTTACAAGCCGTGGACCGTTTGAACGTCACGGCGGCGAATGCGCTTTTGAAAACTTTGGAAGAGCCGCCGGAAAACACGTATTTTATTTTGCTTGCCCAAAGTGATGCCGGACTTTTACCGACCATTCGGTCGCGCGTTGTTCGCTACGCTTTTACCGCGTACGATGCGCGGACATTCACGGCGTGGCTCGCGACGAAGCAACGTTCCGCAAAAGAGGCGGAAATGCTTTTCGCCGTCTCGGAAGGGAATCCGGGTCTGGCCGTCGCGCTGTTGCAGGGCGATTTGAAAGCAAGCGCCGATGCGGCGCTCACGTTTTTTGAAACTCGCGGCGCAAGCGCTACGCCGTACCTCGATTTGAGCGCGTTATGGCAAGCGCACGAGCGCGCGGAATTGAGCATATACATTCATTGGTTGGAATGGGTCGCGCATGATTTGGCGATCCTCATTACAACGAATGATGCAACGCTTTTACGTTTACCTTTTGCCGAAAATCGGTTGCGAAAAATAGCCGCCGATTGGGATGCGACAACGATTTTAGAGGTCACGCCGATCTTGCGCGAGGCATTGCGCGCCAACGAATTATATATGGCGACCAAGCTGATCGGTGATATGGTGATTTTGGAACTGAATACATTGGCAGAAAGGAGCCGCCATGCCAACCGTAGTAGGAGTACGTTTTAAGCAGGCCGGCAAAATCTATTATTTTGATCCGCAGAAACTGAATGTAGTTCCCGATGACGAAATTATTGTGGAAACGGCCTGGGGAAAAGAATATGGACGCATTGTCATCGGTCCGCGCAACGTGCGGGAGGAAGAGATCGCCGCGCCGTTGAAACCGGTACTGCGTTTAGCGACCCCGCAGGATTTGAAGCAGGTACAACAAAATAAAGAACGGCAGGCGCGTGCGTTTGTCATCTGCAAAGAGAAAATCAAGCGTCACGGTTTGCCGATGAAGCTGATTAATGTCGAATACGCGTTCGATATGAATAAAATCGTTTTCTTTTTCACCGCTGACGGGCGCGTCGATTTCCGTGAATTGGTACGCGACTTGGCGTCCGTTTTCCATACGCGCATCGAGCTGCGGCAAGTCGGCGTGCGCGACGAGGCGAAAGAGCTGAACGGCATCGGACCTTGCGGTCGGGAATATTGCTGCGCGGCATGGCTCGAAGAATTTTCTTCGGTGTCCATTCGCATGGCGAAAAATCAAGGACTCTCGCTCAATCCGACGAAAGTGTCCGGCGCGTGCGGCCGCCTGATGTGCTGTTTGCGTTACGAAAACGACATGTATAAAAAAGGCGGCGAACTGTGCAAGACCTGCAGCTGCCCGCATAAGAAACAAAAGCAGCCGGCGGCACCGCGCGTCGGTAAGAATGTCGACACGCCGGAAGGCCGCGGGAAAGTGCAGCGGGTCAACGCGAACAAACGCACGGTCAGCGTGCAGATGGAGAATCAGCGTCGGACCGAGTGGAGTTGGGACGAGGTGCGAGAGGTTCGTGGCTAGCACCGACTTCATACTGCGCCCGGGCGAACGGCTGGACGATTTGATTCGTGACGACATGAAGATTATCCAACGTTCGGATGAATTTTGTTTTTCGCTGGACTCGGTTCTTTTGGCGCAATTCGCGAGCCTCAAAAAGGCCGATCGCGTTTGGGATCTGGGCACGGGCACGGGGGTGCTCGCGCTCTTGCTCACGAGCCGCGGCGCAAGGGACATTACCGCGGTGGAGTTAAATCCGGTGCTGGCGGATATCGCCTGCCGCAATGTCGTGGGGAACGGCCGCGCGGCGCAAATTAAAGTGCGCGAAGCGGATTATCGCCGCCATCGGGAATTATTTCCCGCCAACAGCGCCGATCTCGTCATTTGCAATCCGCCGTATCGCGCGCTCGGTGGCGGCGATCGCTCGCAATTGACGGGGGTTGCCGCGGCGCGACATGAAACGACGGCTACGAAACAGGATGTCATCGCGGCAGCCGCGTACTTACTGCGTTACGGCGGGCGGTTCGCGCTCGTGCAGCGCGCCGATCGAACGGCGGAATGGTGCGCGGCCTTGGAAGCGGCGAAACTTGCCGTTAAACGCTTGCAGTTTGTGCACAGTCGGCAGGGTTTGCCGGCGAAGTTGGTGCTGCTGGAAGCGCGCATGAACGGCCGCGCCGACTGTACCGTTTTGCCGCCGCTTTTTGTGCATGATGATCACGGCGACTATACGCCGGATATTTTACGTTTATACGGAAAGGAAGTTGCCGATTGAAAGGTACATTATATTTAGTGCCGACACCTATCGGCAACTTGCAGGATATGACGTATCGCGCCGTCGCGACGTTGCGGGACGTGGCGTTGATCGCGTGCGAAGACACCCGTCATACCCGACTTTTATGCCGCCATTATGAAATCACGACGCCGCTTTTTTCTTACCATGAGCACAATAAAGACACCGCCGGTCCGAAACTGATCGAACGTTTGTTGGCGGGCGAAGACATCGCGCAGGTGAGTGACGCCGGCATGCCGGCGATCGCCGATCCCGGGAGCGACTTGGTGGAGCGGGCGGTGGCGGCCGGTATTACGATCGTGCCGCTGCCCGGCGCGAATGCCGCGTTGACGGCGTTGATCGCCTCCGGCTTAGATACGAAAACGTTTCGCTTCATCGGCTTTTTGCCGCGCACGAAAGCGAAACGCGAGGCGTTGTTGGCGACGCTTACGGATGAACCCGCCACGTTGCTCTTTTATGAAGCGCCGCATCGGTTGGGAGAAACGCTCGCCGTTTTGCAAGCGACGCTGGGCGATCGTCCGGCGGTCATCGCGCGCGAACTTACGAAAAAATTTGAAACCTTTTATCGCGGGTCGCTGGCGCAACTCAGGGAGCACGCGGATATGAAAGCGCCGCGCGGCGAATTCGTTATCATGATCGCCGGTGCGGAGCCTGCGGAAAAAGAAGCGCCGGCGAAAGAATCCTGGCCCCGTGCGGTTGCCGAATTGGTGGCGCAAGGTATAAAATACAGCGTGGCGTGTAAAATCGTCGCGGAGCAGGCGGGCGTTTCCCGCCGTGAAGTATATTCTCATTGTTTATCTTTACAGAAAGAGGCTCATTAATGGAACAAGCCCATAAGAAACCGACTTTTTATATAACGACGCCGATTTACTATCCGAGCGCGCAATTGCATATCGGTCACACCTACTGCACAACGCTCGCCGACGTCTTGGCGCGGTACCACCGTTTGAAAGGCGAGGATGTGTTTTTCCTGACGGGTTCGGATGAACACGGTCAAAAAATTCAACGCAAAGCCGAAGAAGCGGGCGTCACGCCGCAAGCCTACGTCGATCATATCGTGGCCGGTTTCCAGAAGCTGTGGAAAAAACTGAATATTACCAATGATGATTTTGTCCGCACGACGGAACAACGCCATGCGGAAGTGGTGCAGGCGCTGTTCCAAAAAGCCTACGACAAAGGCGATATTTATAAATCGCAGTACGAAGGCTGGTATTGCACGCCCGATGAAACGTTTTGGCCGGAAAATAAATTAGGTCCGGATCATACCTGTCCCGATTGCGGCCGTCCTGTCGAACTCGTCAAGGAGGAAAGCTATTTCTTCCGAATGAGCAATTACGCGGATCGCTGGTTGCAATTCATTGAAGAAAATCCGGATTTCATTCAGCCGGCGTCGCGCCGCAATGAAATGATTGAATTCGTGAAAAGCGGTCTGGAAGATTTGAGCGTGTCGCGTTCGAGTTTCGATTGGGGCATTCCCGTACCCTTTGACCATAAGCATGTCGTTTACGTATGGTTTGACGCGCTCGTCAACTATTTGACCGGTATCGGCTACCTCGACGCGCCGGAAAAATTCGAGCATTATTGGCCGGCGGATCTGCACCTGGTCGGTAAAGAAATCGTGCGTTTCCACGCCATTATCTGGCCGATCATGCTGATGAGCCTCGGCCTGCCCTTGCCGAAAAAAGTGTACGGCCACGGCTGGCTGATCGTCGATGGTGTGAAGATGAGCAAAAGCATCGGCAACGTTGTCGATCCGATGCCGCTGTTGGACGAATTCGGAGCGGACGCGATTCGCTACTTCCTCACCACCGATATCTCGCTCGGTCAGGACGGCAATTTCAGTCGCGAACGTTTGATCAAAAAAACGAATTCGGATTTGGCGAATGATCTCGGCAACCTCTTGCACCGTACGCTGACAATGGTCGAAAAATATCGTGACGGCGTTGTCACGGCGACTGACGCGCCGCTTGGCGCCGTAGTCGCTGACGCCAACGCGGCGTTGACGAAACTGGCGCGGGAAACGGTCGCAAGCTATACGCGGGACATGGATAAGCTCGCGATGAATGACGCCTTTAAGGCGGTTTGGGTATATGTCCGCGCGTTAAATAAATACATTGACACGACAGAACCTTGGAAATTAAGCAAAGGAACGGCGCCGGCCGACTTGGACAGCGTTCTTTACCACCTTGTCGACGGTTTGCGCACGGTCGCCATTTTGGTAGCGCCGCTGATTCCGCAGGCGGCGGAAAACATGTGGGCGCAACTGGGCTTGACGGATTTCGCCGCGGCGCGTCTTGACGGAGCGGCGCCGGAAACCTATCCGAGCGGCACGACCGTGCATAAAACGCAACCCTTATTCCCGCGCCATGAATTAGACACTGTTACGGAGGAGAAGAAATTGACGGAAGAAACGAAACCGACGCAAGCGGCTGTGACGAAAGCGCAGACGGAAACTGCCGCCAAAGACGGCAAGCAAACGGCCGCGGAAGAAAAACCGCAGATCACGATTGACGATTTCGCGAAATTGGATTTGCGCGTCGCGGAAGTACTCGCTTGCGAAAAAGTGGAGAAAGCGGATAAATTACTGCATTTGACGGTGACCTTGGGCGATGAGGAACGCAGCATCGTGAGCGGCATCGCGCAGCATTATCAGCCGGAAGAATTGGTCGGCAAACATGTGATTGTGGTGACCAATTTGAAACCGGTCAAATTGCGCGGCGTATTGTCGCAAGGCATGATTTTAGCCGGTTCGAAAGACGGCGCGCTGCATGCTCCTTTCCTGCCGGATCTGCCGGCCGGGAGTCGGGTGAAATAAATGCTGTTCGATACGCATGCCCATCTTTACGATGAAAAATTTCAGTACGATCGCGAGGAAATGATCGCCGAAGTATTGAAAACGGTCGAGCATGTGGTCATTCCCGGCGAAGACAGGGAAACCGGCGCGCAAGCGTTGGCGCTGGCGGAAAAATACCCCGCGTTTTATTGCGCGGTAGGCGTGCATCCGCACTTGGCCGCGGCGATGACGGAAGAAGATTTCGCGCAAATCAAAACATGGGCGCAAACGGAGAAAAAAGTAGTCGCCATCGGTGAGATCGGTCTCGATTACTACTACGACAACAGCCCGCGGGATATTCAGCAGGAGGTTTTTCGCCGCTTTGTGAAATTGGGAATCGAGCTGGACTTGCCGATCATCATTCACGATCGCGACGCGCACGGCGACACCCTGCGGATTTTGCAGGAAGAGGCGCATCCTCGCCTGCGCGGCATTTTGCACTGCTACAGCGGCAGTTATGAAATGGCCGCCGAATTATTGAAATTGGGCTTTTACATTTCCTTTTCCGGTACCGTAGTGTTCCCGAAAAGCACGAAATTAAAAGATGTGGCGCGGCGTCTGCCGCTTGATCGTCTGTTGATCGAAACGGACAGTCCCTACCTCACGCCGCCGCCGTTCCGCGGTCGGCGCAACGATCCGACGCGCGTGTACTACGTCGCGGAAGAACTCGCCCGCTTGCACGACATGCCGGTCGAAAAAATGATCGAAACTACTTCCCGCAACGCGAAAACGATTTACCGCATCAACGATTAAAGAACCCATTCACGGGTTCTTTTTTTATTTGACGATTGTCGCGAATGCCGCTTTTTCAAAAATGCGATTATAAATGCTGGACTTTTTCCGCGCTTTCTTGTAAAATACTGTTCAACTATCTTTTGACAGATAGCGTATGGCAGCATAAGCAGGATGGCAGCATGAGTAGCAGAGTAGCAGGGAAGGATGAGAATGATGGAGAAAAACCGTCTCAAAAAAGTAGCGTGGGTAGGATTGGCAGGCATAGTATTGTGCGGCGCGCTCGCAGGATGTGGAGCGACCGTCGAACATAAACAAAGCGGTACACCGTATTCGGTCGGATTGGTGCAGATTGTGCAGCATCCGGCGCTCGATGAAGCGGCTCGCGGCATTGCTGACGGCATGACGCAGGCGGGGCTGAAAGAGGGCGCTGATTATACGCTGGAGAGCCAAAACGCTCAAGGCGATCAGTCTAACTTGGATACGATTGTGCGGCATTTTTTATTTAGCAAAAAACAATTGATTTACGCGGTGGCTACGCCGGCGGCGCAAGCGGTAGCGAACGCCACGCATGAAATACCGGTGGTGGCGACGGCGGTGACGGATTTCGCGGCGGCGGGACTTGTCAAAGACGAGTCGCGACCGCAAACGAATGTGACCGGCACCAGCGACCGCACCGATTTGAAAGCGCAATTGGATTTGATGCGGAAATTGACGCCGCAGGTTAAAACATTGGGCGTCATCTATAACGCGGGCGAGGTCAACTCCGAACTGCAAGTGAAAGCATTGGAGCCGGCGGCGCAAGCGCTGGGCATGACCGTGAAAAAATTTACGGTGGCGTCGGTGAACGACATCCCGCAGACCGCGTACCAAATGACGGGCGAAGTCGACGCGGTATACGTGCCGACGGATAATGTGGTGGCGTCCGCGTTACTGGCGTTGATCGCGGTGACGAACGAAAAGAACATACCCGTTTACGGCGCCGAGATCGCGCACGTGAAAAACGGCGCGTTGGCGTCGGTTTCCGTAGATTACTACAAGCTCGGCTTACGGGCGGGCATGATGGGCGCGCAGATCCTCAAAGGCGAAGCGAAACCGGAAACCATGCCGATTGAAACGCAAACGGAACTCGTTCCCGTGCTGAACCGCGCGCAGGCGGAATTATTGGGTATTACCGTGCCGACGGATATCGGTTTTACGGAAGTATAGGAACGCGGGAAGGAGAACGAAGTTGAGTTTACTCGTAGCCACTTTAGCGCAGGGATTGATTTGGTCGCTCCTGGCGCTCGGCGTATTTTTGACATTTCGGGTATTGGACATCGCCGACCTTTCCGTGGAGGGCACCTTTCCTCTCGGCGCGGCGGTCGCGGCGATGTGGATCGCGGGCGGCGGCTCTCCCTGGACGGCGCTGCTCTTGTCACTCGCGGCGGGCGCCGCGGCGGGCACGGTTACCGCGCTCTTGCATACGAAGCTGAAAATCCCCGCGCTCTTGGCCGGTATTTTAACGATGATCGCGCTTTACTCCGTGAATTTGCATATCATGGGGAAAGCGAATATTTCTTTATTGCGCGCGCGCACGGTGTTTACCGATTTAGCCGGCGGCTTCGCGCCGCCGATGTGGACGCCCTTTCTGGTCGGACTCTCGTTGGCCGTCGGTTTCGGCTTGCTGCTGTATTGGTTTTTCGGCACCGAACTCGGCACGGCGATTCGCGCGACGGGCAATAATCCGCGCATGATTCGCGCGCTCGGCGTCAATACGGACGGCATGATCGTGTTGGGCATGCTGTTGAGCAACGCGCTGGTCGCGCTCTGCGGCGCTTTCGTCGCGCAGAGTCAGGGATTCGCCGACGTCGGCATGGGCATCGGCACCATCGTGATCGGTCTGGCGGCCGTCATCATCGGCGAAGTGCTCTTCGGCCGGTCCAGTTTTAAAAACAGTCTTTGCTCCGTTGTTTTGGGTTCGATTATGTATCGCATCGTGATCGCGGTCGTCTTGTACATGGGCATGCCGCCGAACGATTTGAAACTGTTTACCGCTGTTTTGGTGGCGTTGGCGTTGGCCTTGCCGTTGGTGCAAAAACAATGGTCGGCCGGGAAGCGAGGTGCCTGATGCTTCATATGACGAACCTCAAAAAAACATTTTTCCCCGGCTCGGTCAATGCGAAAGTCGCGTTAGACGGCTGCGATTTGCATTTACAACCCGGCGACTTCTGCACGATGATCGGCGGCAACGGCGCGGGCAAATCGACGCTTTTGAACGCGATCGCCGGCGTGTTTCCTGTCGACGCCGGACGAATCGTCATTGACGGTCGCGATGTGACCGCCTGTTCGGAACACCGGCGCGCGCGCTACATCGGGCGCGTGTTTCAAGACCCGTTGCAAGGCACGGCGGGCGGCATGATGGTGGAAGAAAATTTAATACTCGCGGCGAAACGAGGCTTGCCGCTCTCTCTGCGTTGGGCGTTCAGCAACGACAAGCGGGAGCATTATCGCGAACTTTTGGCGACGCTGGGTCTGGGGTTGGAAGATCGTCTGTTCACGCGCATGGAGCTCTTATCGGGCGGACAACGCCAGGCCGTTACCTTATTGATGGCGACCTTGCAACGTCCGAAACTCTTGCTTTTGGACGAACCGACCGCCGCGTTGGATCCGAAAACGGCGGTGAAAGTATTGGCGCTCACCGATCGCATCGTGCGGGAGCATCAACTCACCACGCTGATGATCACCCACAATATGCGCGACGCCTTGCGCTTGGGCAATCGCCTGATCATGATGAATCAGGGACGCATTATTTGGGATGTGAAAGGTGAGGAGAAAGCGCGACTTACCGTCACCGACGTGTTGCAAAAATTTGAAGAAACCGCGGCGTCGTTCAGCGACAGCATGGTCTTGGCATAAAAAAGAGCGTCGATCGACGCTCTTTTTTTGCGGCGCATTTATTTTTCAACGACGGCCCCACGGCAAACTGCATGCGGCCGCGGCGTAGTGAAAAATATAACCCATATGCTATAATAAACGAGTATACACAGATAAGGAGGTGTCCTGTGGCAGGAATTAAAAACAAAGCCTGCATTCCCTCCACCAGTTGGAATCGTTTGCGCAAGCTCTACGGTAACGAAAGAATAGACTATTATAATTTACTCGAAGAAAGTTACCTCAGCGCTCGCGAAAACGGCACTCTCACGGAACGGAAGGATGAGGAAGTCGCGTACCTGCTGAATCGCCCCAGCGTCACCGGCAAGGCGGTCGCGGTTCGTTACATTCCCAACGCCGACTCATACCGCGCGAAAAATCCGCAGTGGATTTGGTATTTAAGCGAAGTCAATGAAACGGAAGCGGCGGCAGGCGATGGTAAAAAGGAACGGCGTAAACCTGCTCGCGCGAAAAACGGCAAATTCGCCAAAACATTGACGCCCACGACGCAACGGGGCATTCAAGTCCCGCCGGATAAACCGGCGAAGGTCAACCGCTCGTCGAAATCGTCGGCCAAGCAAAATAACGCTTCGCCGTCGACGGAAGATAACGGAGCGGCGAAGAAAATAGCGAACAACAATTCGGTGAAAACGGCGCATCGCATCGTCGACGCGTTGCCGCCGGAAATCGCGGGCGGCGCGCCCGGCGGTGAAGAGGTTGGCCCGAACGTCGCGTTGCGGCAATTCGCCTGGCTCGGCGCGGAAGTTGAGTTTTATAACGACTTATATAAGATGATGAAGAGCGAGCCATGGTATTTTTCGAACGACACTCACAATGCCAGCTTGGCGAGCTATATAAACTATACTTTCTATCGTTTGCAAACCGAGCAAAAAATCGTTTACTCCCTGGATAACCAATACGCCGCTTTTAACACCGGTCTTGTCGACAATCGGGATAACGAAATTTACGCCTTATTCGCGCGTGAACCCGGTTACCGCCAGGAATGGGTCTATCGCGCGTTCTGCATTCGCGGCACGGGCGACGGTAAAATCCTCAGCGAGAAATTCATCGAGTTTCCGGAAAAAGCCGATTACGCGCTCGATCCGCGCTTGCAACAGATCGGACGCGATACGGAGCTGGATGTCGATTTCCAACATATCGTGATCGCCAACGCGGGTCGTTTGCCCGAAGAAACCTTGATTGAAGAAAGCGACCGGGAGACCAAATCGCCGCTGAAAAATATCCTCGTGCAGCGTCGTCGCTTGCAAGAGCAGGGCGACCGCGAAGGCGTCGCGCAGCAAAACTATAAACTCGGCACGTTGGTAGCCGAGCATGAAGAATGGCAAAATCGCCTGCTCGATCGTTTGGAAGAGCATGTGAAAGTCGCGCGCGACCGCGTGGATCAAAACCCCGCCATCGCCATTCCCGTCTACTATCCCGGCAAAAACACGATGAGCGTCATCCTTCCCTTGTATCGTTTCCGTGATGATGACATCGCTTACGGCGCGTTGGTTGTAGGCATTACGCCGGCGGGAAATTATCAGGCGCACACGCTGTTGACTCCGAAAATGGCGTACGTTGACGCGCGTATCGTGCGACCGATCGACAGCCTTTGGCTGATGAAAGCCTATCTCGCCGCTAATGAAGAAAACTAAAACACATTTTAATTTAGTCCCTCGCTTTGCCCTGAGCGAGAGGCTTTTTCTTTCCGTGGGGCGGCGGATGCGGCTAAATATTAAAAAATGAGCGCAAAAATAGAAATTGACGTTGGTACTAGAATGAAATTAAAAGTTTCCAAAACAGCCCAAAACCATTGTAAAAAGATTGCTTTCACACTTTTTAAATGATACACTGCATATAAGTCAGCGATCCGACAGACGCTGCTGGCAGAGTCGAGGGTAGAGGAAACCAGGTCACTCGCACCGCGACACTCTGAAAACTTTCTGTCGAAATTTTGAACTCAAAGGAGAGTGTCAATTATGATGAATAAAAAATTGGCAACAGTATTGGCAGCTGCTTGCGTCCTCGGCGCAACGACAGCATTCGCGGCCCCGAATCCGTTCTCGGATGTAACTCCAAACGATTGGGCTTACCAGGCAGTATCCCAACTCGCCGCTGAAGGCGTAGTCGAAGGATACCCGGACGGAACATTCAAAGGCCAGCAGAACATCACCCGCTATGAAATGGCGCAGATGGTCGCTCGCGCGATGGTAAAACAGGATCAGTTGAACGCGGAACAACAGGCGCAATTGAACCGTTTGGCTGACGAATTCGCGAACGAACTGAACAGCCTCGGCGTACGCGTTTCCAAC
>NZ_JAHAJN010000010.1 GCF_018372215.1 Negativicoccus succinicivorans
ATTTTGTCTGTTTCCTTTAAAATACAAACTAAACTTCCATCACCTAAACCGCCAATAGGAAAAACAGTATTATTTGATATGTTGCTTTCTTCGTCGTCGCTATAGTTTGCAATAAAAGCAGGGTATTCACAGCCTAATTCCTCTAAAGTGAAAATCCATGGATCAACAAAATGGCAGCCACCAAATTCCTTGAGTAAATACCGATATTCTGACGGAATTGGTTCGAATTTGTTTTCAAACTCAGATATGTCTTTTTCGGACTCCGAGTGATATTTGCTGTGCGTGTCAGCCATAGCGCTATAAGCTTTTCTTAGTAATTTAATCTCTGCTTTTGTCAATTCCATATGCTTTCTCCAATCAATACGATGAATTATCTATAGCACCCATATAAAAGGACTGATACCCCGTCCTTTTTTGTTTACTAAAATCTCTTAACATTTTAACATTTAAACGTCGTCTATCATACCCAATGATGACCGGACAGCGACGCTCTTTTTACAAGCCTTGGAGAAAATCAACAAGCGTACCGACGTAATCGAAGCGGCAATAGCTGAGAATCTGAAGCCGTATGCGTATAGTATAATAAGAATACAAATAGCAGTAATTTGTTTTCCGCCTTTACGAGATGCATGAATACGCAGAAAGGAACATGGCAATGTTGGATATCGCGAGCACATTGCAGGTACTGAAAAACACTTCCAACGGCATATATGACGATTTCAAAGTGAAATTTCTGTATCATACCAATAAAATTGAGGGAAGCACTTTTTCTCTGCCGGAAATAACAACCTTACTGAACGACAAGATTGTCTGCGGTGGGCATTCATGGAATGATGTTGCGGAAACTAAAAATTCACTTGATTTATTCGATTACATTGTGGAAAACTGCCAAAGCCCTCTTACCGTATTTAAGTTAAGAGAATATCATCAACTGTTAAAGCAATATACGTCTGACGACGAGCACGGTTTCGCCGGCGTATTCAAAAAAATCCCCAACGTCATTATCGGACCGGCCGGCAAACGCATCGCGGTCGCGCAGCCGCATGAAGTGCCGGAAAAAATGGAATATTTATTGCGAAAATACAATGAACGCCAAATGACATTGCAAGATATGGCGGAGTTTCATCTGGAATTTGAAATCATTCATCCGTTCCAAGACGGCAACGGTCGCATCGGTCGGTTTTTATTTCTCAAACAATGCTTGGTATGCAACCAAGATCCGATTTGTATTCATAGTGAAAGCGCGCAAGCTTATCGAAACGCCTTGCAGTTATCTCGTGTGGGAAAAAGCATTGAGCCATTGACAGAAGTGTTTCAATCGGCGCAAAAAAATTTTAACGCGGAATTTCCATTAATATATGACATCCGAAAAAATTATGAGCAGGAAGCGCGAGATATAATAAATAATCAGGCAAAAAATAAAGATTGAATAAAAAGAGCAGCAAGTAAAAAGGACGGGTGGCATCCCGTCCTTTTCTGACCTCTTATTTCTCAATGTAATAAAACAATGCAGCTTTACTCAGATTTCCTCTCGTATGAAAAAGGGGGCTTTCGCCCCCTCGTGCTTTTTCCACTCCCGTTTTGATTGGACGGGCGAACCGCTTTTTCCACTCCCGTTTTGGCTGGACGGGCGAACCGCTTTTATAATTTAACTATAGTATACAGGAAAACACCTGTCAAATATGAAACCATAAAATGCTGATTGACTTTATGCATGGAAAAGCGAAAATGATTGTGCATACAACTCCCCTGTGTTACATTGTTACAAAGGGGGTTGTTATGAGCGAAACAATAACGGTGCGCTGCACTGCAAAGGAAAAACAGGCCATTATCGCTTATGCGCGACTCCGTCATAAAAGTGTTTCGGCAATAGTGTTGGAATCCGTGCTGGCGCAAATGGAGGACGCGGAAGACTATGAATCGGCTCGGATGGCAGCGAATGAACCGACGATAGACATGAAAACCCTTGCGAACGATTGCGAATTCGATTATGAAAGCTTATAAAGCAACTGCAATAAATCTTTTTCAAAGGGGGAAATACCATGGACGAATATAAAGTTGAACTAAGCCCGTCGATGATGATTTTTGAACGCGAAGTAGTTGTGGAACTGATCGCCGCAGTAACCGGCTTTTGCGGGCGAAATTGGATACAAAAAAAGAAGCCGATTCCGGAACATCTGCTGCCATTTGTTGAAAAAATTCAAGGCTATCGCGAAACAGCATTACACACGGACAATCTGGAAGAACTGTTGAAAATCAAATTTCAAGCAAGCTTAGTGTTAGAGATTTTGGATAAACTTTATGAATTACACAAAATTTGAACTCAATCAACAGATTGAATACTATCATGACCAACTTACTCGGAGCAAAACGCCGGCACTCAACCCGCGCGCCATTCTTACCGGCGGTCAACCCGGGAGCGGCAAAAGCAGCATTGTGAAGCTCGTTAATCGTAAAGATAATAATTTTATATTTCTGAATACCGACGAGTTTCGCGATTCGCATCCGCATTACACGGAAATTCAAAGGGAATACGGATCGGATCACCCGAAACACACCGCCCAATGGTCAGGCGCGATCACGGAAGCACTAATTGAGCGGCTGGCAAAAGAAAAGTACAACTTGCTGATTGAGGGAACGCTGCGTACAACGGAAGTGCCCGAACGAACCGCGAACCGCTTGCGCGCGTGCGGATATGAAGTCGATCTGTATGTTATGGCGATGAAGCCGGAAGTCAGCTTCACTGGTACCATGACAAGACTGTTTCAAGGATTGCAGCAAGACAACGCCCGCACCGTGGATAAAAAGCACCATGATTTAGTCGTTTCTTTGTTAAAAGAAAATCTTATTTATCTGGCGAACACGAAATGCTTCAGCGAAATCGTCGTATGCAATCGCGCCGGCGAACTTTTCCGTTCCCAAAACAATTCGGACGAAATCACGGCTGCCATCGATCACGAATGGTCACGACCGTTAACGGAAACGGAAACGCAAGATTTACATCAACAGCAAGCATTTATTTGCGAGATGCTGGACGCGGAGCAACAAAAAGACGTTTCCGAAATTAATGAAGCAACCGTTGCGGAAATACGTTCCTTTTTAGAAAAGTGAATCGCAATCAAGTCCCCAATAAAATCCGTGCCATACTCTGTAACGCGCAAAAATGTAATCCTGCCGGTTCGGAAACCATCATTAATAACAAAATATGCAAGCAAAAAGGACGGGGTGCACCCCGTCCTTTTTGCTGCTCCGTAGATTTTCTTGCGTGCGCGACCTTGCTCGCACCCTCTCTAGCAGTCATCCTGCACCCTTATTTTAGCACGAAGACCCTTTTAGTCAAGCCAATCAAACGCCATATCGAGCGGCGATGATAACGAGAAATCGGCAAAATTTTGATAAACCAAAAGCGCCTCCGAGGAAAGGAGACGCGTTTGGTTTGGGTGTTTTGTGTAACTCGTGTAACCTTTACCACCCTTTGGTGTTGGTGTAATCCTTGCCGCCTACAAAAACTACCTCCGGCGACGAAAATAGAAAGGGAAAAGGACGGGGTGCGACCCGTTCTTTTCGATTATAGTTTTTAACTATATGTGTTTCGCCTGATTTCATTGTAGCACGAAATCGCTAGCGATTAAATTACCTCTCAGCTAATACGAGCATTGCCGAGGTGATCGCCCGCGATGTCTGCCGCTATTCTTGATACGACCGAATCAATTTCTCCGATATGCTGTGCAGATACTTTTCTAATTGCGTCGCGATGAAATCGATATGAGGATCTTTATATCGTGGCAGTGTCAGTTTTGCCAGCTTTTGTAAGCCGGGCAAATGGCGACGGCGCAAATATAGTTGCGCTTGTTCTTCAAACGACAGTCCGATACAACTGCGACGGGTCGGAGCATATTCAGAAATATCGGCGAACTCCTCATCGGTGGCGTTGAAAAAGAGAGAGTTTCCGTGGTCAAAGAGCGGCGCGGGGCCTTTCAGGCAATTGCTATTCGTGTCCAGTAAAAACCCGAAATTGCCCAAGTGTCGATCCTCATTGGCGATTACCGCGTCAAACAAAAGCATGTCTTCCCACTGCGTCATGCCGTATCTTTCGCCGATATCTTCCCATGTTCGCGGATCGTTTAGCGAATGGGTTTGAAAATATTCCGCCCCCAGCGCATCATACATCGAAATAAAGCCGGTGTTTTCATCCGTAAAAAGCGGGCATTTGCTGACGGTAACGCCATGAAGTTCCGTCAGTTTGTAGGGAACATGGTTCAAATTCATCGCCTTGGCGATTTCCGCTGCAAATGTTTCCATGTACGGCTCCAGCCCGCCATTAGCGAAGCGTTCACTGCCGCCTTTATATAAATAAATCCGATCCTCTTCCCGTTGCCAACATTTCCGCAATGCGCCGCCTGTCGTAAATTCCGGCGTCGTTATCACGCCGTCAATCCGACCGCCGACACCGGTAAACGCGAGCCGCGCGACCCGATCATCGAATGCGTTTTGATATGCATTGACCGCCTCCCACGATACATCGCGTTCCCTTACCGGACAAATCCAAAACGAATCGTTAAGTGAAAGTCCGTAAGTAACATCGATACACGTAAACGGGTTCGCGCCGGAGTCAATCGCCTTCATGAGACAATCCGCGAACGCTCTGCTTTCCGGCACTTTTCTTGATTTGAGCCAGTTCTCTAAGCGGCGATCCAATTTCTCCGCGCCGACGGTTTCCCCCTGCATCTGCAGCGGCAGTTGCGCGACATCTTCACATAGCGAATCGACGCGGACTTGATACGCAACGCCAACTTGCGCCCTCGTTGTTGCCGGAGACGTGACTTCCGTTTCTTTTTTAATGATTTCAAAAGTTAAAAGATTTTTGTCCTTATTTCGCAAAAGATACACGATAAGCCGCCTCCATCCGGCGCGAGAGCCTTTTAAGGAAGGAACAGGAAGGAATCATTCAGTTCATCCTTTTATCATTTGAGGACGTGTCCCCTCGCTGACACTCGCTCATCGCCGAATGCTTTTCTTCGGTTCTTCTTCCTTTTTAAAAATAGGTTTTGCCGATTTGGAAACCTCCTGACTGAATATTTTGTCCGCATGTTCTCGCAATGCATTTAACGTAACAATATCTACTTTTTTCCCCAGCTGTTCCTCCATTGAATTTCTTATTTTAATTAAATGCAAATATCCTTGTACGTTTGTGCTATCAATAATTAAATCAACATCACTGTCCGGTCGGGCCGTTCCGTCGGCATACGATCCGAAAATATATACTTCCGGTATATCGTACTTTTCGCAAACGGGAATAATTCGTTCTTTTATTTCAGATAGACTTAACGTCCTCATCGTTCTACCTCCCTTCATTTATTTCATTCTAAATACTTTTTTGCGCAAATAATCGCGACTTCTTCACGGATTACATGCGCGTGTTGTTCTCTTGTTGAAGCTCGCGCATCGCCGAATGCTTTCAGCGTTCCAAACCTTTGTCGATCGACTCGGACTCATTAAACGAATTTTCTTTTTCCGCTTTCATGGCGCGCTTTAAGGCCGGCTCTAAAAGCAGTTCTTTTCGCAGTGTCAATAAATGAATAAGAAATTCTTTTCTGATATCTGTAATGACGGGGGTATCGGTGATAATGGCTTTGATTGTATCCATATCAATTCGCGGCACGATTCGTTTTACGGCAGCAAGGAAGTCGGGATTTTCATAATTCCGACAAAAATCCAAAAAGTTAATTTTAGCTCCCTTATAACGAACGGTAGAGGACGGTTCATTGGCGGAAAGTTGTTTCATCATGCTTTCGCTTTGTAAGCAGGTCATCATCTCTTCGTTTGTTAAAAGCGGGAAAAGAGATGATCCGCAATCATATATCGGCGCTAAAGAAACTTCAAATGTATGGTTGTCGACCAAATATCCCCAGTTCCCGTTATGACGATCCGAATTAGCAATAAACGCATCCACGACAAACATATCCCAATATCTGTCGGTTAATACCTTCGGTTGAAAAACAGTTTGCTTTGAAATGAGCTCCAGCGTTCCCTCAAGAGTGGTAATCGCTTGCGATGCGCTGTTTTTTGAAATAGACGGATGCATAAAATCGGTGGCCAATTCTTTGAACGAATACAGCCGCGTATTTCCTTGGCAAAAATGTTTGCAGGCAACGGCGATTCTATCGTCTCGTTTTACCAAAAAAGTTTCTTGTGTCGGCAGTCCGATCGATTCATAAATATGGGATCCGATATATTCTGATGTGTGATGATGCGTGTGTGAAATGGAAGCTTTGCGCCGGGGATGTTCTTCAAACTTTAAAATATATAGAGAATCGTTTCCTTGAACGGCATATTTATAACTTGCTCCGTCAAATCTAAGGGGCGTGATTTTTTCAAAGTGCGTAAAATCACTTATTATAGGTTTCACAATTATGTAACACCTCTTCTATAAATTCAACACAATATTTTTCGTGTAAAAAATGCGATTCCTCCGGTGTTATCTCGCCTGCCATTAAGCATCGATTGATAGTCGGATGAATATTTCCTAACTCAAAACCTAACATACATTCTGCCTCCAAACCTTTTTCACCACCTTTTTTTATTTCACTTTCCAGCAACTTTATTTTTTTGATTTGTTCTTGTAACGAATTTGGAATGCGTATTTTTTCAATGTTCATTCTTTTTCTCCTTATGTACAATCGTGGTAACCTTCTAAATTCCTAAATATTTTTTTCGAAGCTCGCGCGCTTCGGCTTCGGTAATAACGTCATGAATCAGCGCCTGATTGATATCCGCATAAACTTCTTCCCACACGAGTTTGACTTTCAAGTCGATCCAAATATCGTTTGTTTTTTCATATTCCTCTTCTAACCGTTTTTGTTTGTCCAGTGTATCTTGCAGATACTTAGGAATTTTTATGTCCATTTTATCTCCTAAAATCCCAAATACTTTTTTCGTAAATAATCGGCGACTTCTTCACTGATTACATACGCGTGTTGGTACATATTAATCGTGCCGTAAAGCTCATTATGATAAACATCCCAATTTCTTTCATCGTCTTGATAATCTAACCAATTTTGGATATCTTGTTGCAGGTCTTTCGGCAAGGCTTTTTCATCGAACTCCGGTTCCAATTCCTTTTCCTCGATGGACTTTGCAACACGAATCGTCGCATTTTTGCTTTCCTTTCCTTTTCCCATGTCGTGAATCCTTTCTACCAGTAAAGCGGCTATCTCTTCAACGCGCTCTTCCCCAAAGGCGGGGTGTCGCAGCTTTTTATAATTTCTGTCCAAAATCTCCGGTATTTTATCACAGATGTCCAACGAATCCATGTCCATATGACGAATATATTTTAATTCGTTTTGATGGGTATTGCCGAATGATTTGGAGCGTTCATAAATCTGATGATTCCGTATTGATAAGTTCATATATCCTAAGCTGCTGCCGTTATCAAAAATGGGCGCGAGACCGATGTATTCCAATGTATCACTGTCTCGCAAAGCGCCGAAATTTCCCCAATGGCGATCCTCATTCACACAAATAAAATCAAGTATAATCATTTGTTCCAGCTGTTTTCGCGCCCGTTCCTGATCCATACCGCACTCGGTTATTTCTTTCAGATAATATTCGTAATAACTTTCATGGTTCAGTTTTGGTTTAGCAACAAACTGCCATGCCGGGATAAATTCAATTCGCGAATTTGTGAATGACGGACATATCGATACATCCGCAGCCGTTATATAAGACAAGTCATACGTAACACCGGGCATATTCATAATCTTCATCATGTCCGAAATTACGGCTTCGTTATAAGGTTGTTGATAAAAAGACCTTTGCCCGTTTTTTATAAAAAACAGATCACTATCTTTCTTTGTCCACATTTGCGGTAATGACCCGTTATTGGTTGTGTTGGGGGTCGGATTCATTCGCTCGCTTTCATCAAGGCTTGATTGATCTAATGATAAAAATAATAAGTCTGATGAAAAATCATTGTCATAGAAATTCACCTTTTCCCAGTTCAAGTCTTGTTTTTTATCTTCCGGACAAAGCCAATAATGATCAGCGATGCTGACCATATAGGACGGTAAGGCTAACTCATACGAACTGTTTGCTTGATAATATTCTTTTATTTCCTCAAGATTAGGTCGATTTTTAGGAATAACCCTATGCTTCAAAAACCGATTCAATTCATGGTTATTGCAATTATTTTCCCCTAACATATTCACCGGCAAATGTTCCGCATTGATGATGGCGTTTATTTGGAAATAATCCATATCCGGTTCTTTTCGTACCTCTAAAACTTCGATATTTTTATGCATTAATAAAAACGTGTTCATTGCCGGTACACCTCTCGTTCGTATTGTCTGACCCAACGGTAAAAGTTTTTTGAAACGCCTGATGTATGAAAGGCCTCCACTGCGGTGATTTCTTTCTTTATCCGCCGGTTATACGTCGGAAAAATTTCGTTTAACTGATATAGTATCTGAAATATAAAGCATCAAAATCCTCTTGCGATATGCCTTCCTTTGTTTTCGCCATTATGCCCGGCCATTGCTGTTTATCTTCATATTCCCAAAGCAAGGACATGTATTCGGGATCTTCGTCACCCATTTCGTCACTCATTTCGTCACTCATTTTGTTTAGAATGACATATAATTCTTCCAACCGATCAACGTATTCTTTTATTTCCCCCGATAAATTTTGAGGGATGGGATAGGCTTCTCTGATATATGCTTTTAACATAGCTATGCTCCTCCTAAAGTTATAAAAGCTCTTTATTGATCATGTTTAGTAGTCAGATTGCAAGGGCTACTCTCTTATGAATTTCGCGCAAATGAATTGATAATCATCTTGCGCTTTGCCGCAGGTTTCAAATAAACGATTCGGCAAGCCTTGCCGGCACTCATTAAGCGCGGTCATATACCACGGTTTTATTTCCGGGCTAATAATAAGCGGCGGGATGTTGTGATGCAAACACTCTTTGAACATGAGCAAGCGACCGACACGACCGTTGCCGTCTTGAAACGGATGAATGGTTTCAAAACCGTAATGCGCCAGAGCGATTTCTTTCAGTTGCGGATTCGTTTCGCTCTGCCAGTCATGCAGCCATGTTTTCATATGCTCCGGCGTTTCTTCCGGCGATGATGTTTCGGTCAGCAGGCCGATCCGATTGGCTTCTTTTTTATAATCCCCGACGGCGAACCAAGTTTTCATCGCTTCCTCTGTTCCCCAAAACAGCAGGTGGTGAAAATGCTTTATCTGTTCTTCCGTGAGCGTTTGCTCCGCGATATCCAGCATGTAATCGAATGCTATGCCGTGATTACGCGTTTGAATCGCGTCATTCAGTTTCGGATAGTCTTTGCCGTTCAATCGTCCGGTGGTTAAAATAGCGTGGGTATCCTCCAAGCTGACCGTGCTGCCCTCAATCGTATTGGAAGTATATGTCAGCCAAACTTTAGTGTATTCGTACAATCCGCCGGAAATGCCGCACCCCTTTTCGCCTCGCAGACGTTCTAAAATAATATTTTCCATATTGCTCCTTCCGCCTTCATAATCGATGAGTTCGTGCTGACGCGCTAAAAAGCATCTGTCGCTTTCATGGTAGTGCTTTTACGCTGATTTGACCAGTTTGTAAAAAGCCAAGTCGATCCGATTAAAAAATTTGGTCTTCATTTGCCATCACAAAAGAAATCTCTGAAAACAATTCGATTGCGCGCATCATCAAAAGTTGTGAATTTATCGAATGAATGGGAGAATAGGTTCAGGAGAAACTTTTCTACCGGAGATAAATATGAAGTGTCGGTATATGATTGGAAGGTATTAATCGACATGAAGCTGGCCGCTTTCGCGAAACAAGAAAATATCCGCGATTTTTACGATCTGGCCTTTTTCATTAACCGATGTCCCGATCTTTTTTCTAATGAGCAATTATTTCAAATAAAAACTGTTATGGAGTATAAAGGACTACGCATATTGGCCGGATATTTAGAAACAGAACTTGCCACGCCTTGGCTGGCGAAAATTGGCGCCAACGACTTGGTAGCAAGCACCTTTGCCAAAACGGAAGACCTGTTAATCACTCGAAACCAATAAAAAGACAGATCTGCAAACGACAAAGCGTAGGGTAAAGATGGGAGTGTAATCTCCCGTCTTTTTTATTGGATACGATTCTTTTTCATGTTTTGAGCAATCCGAATCCGCTGATCTTCTTTCGCGCTCCATTCTTTGTCCATAAAAACAACTGTATATCTAAATATTTTGCGCGTAGATAGTCGGCCACTTGTTTGCTAATCACATATGCAAGTTGGTGCATTTTGTATCTCTCGTTTGTATTGTCTGACCCAACGGTAAAAAGTATTTTTTGAAATACCTAATGTATGAAACGCTTCTACTGCTGTTATTTCTTTCTTTACCCACCGATCATATATTGGAAAAAATTCCGGCGGTAATACTTTTTTCGGGCGGCCTAGCCTTATACCTCTGGCGCGCGCTGCGGCAATGCCTTCGGCTTGCCTTTTTTTAGTGCGCAACATTTCTGTTTCCGCAAGAGTAGATAAAACCTCAATCAACAGATTATTGACCATATCCATAATTGATTTTCCTAATTCTCCATAATTAGAAAAATCAATTAAAGTAGTCGGAACATCAAGTACTCGAACCGTTATTTCTTTCTCTCTAAAATAAAGTAGTTGGTCTTTGATGATTTTTTTATTTCGTCCTAGTCGATCCAGCTCATGAATATATAATTCATCGCCGGGGCGCAACAGCCGCTTTAATAAATCCAGTCCGGGACGATCTCCAACTTTACCGGTAATCCGATCAACAATAATATCGCGTTCATCGGATATGTATTTCTTTAATTCGTCAATTTGGCGTTTCGGATTTTGCTCTCTTGTCGAAACTCGTACATAGCCGAAAGTTTTCATCGTTCTAAACCTTTTCCGGTCGGCTTGGAGATGTTTGTAAAATCATTTATCTTCATCTTCATCTGCTCCTATATAGTAACGAAAACAATATCGTGCATAATCTTCGCGGCCAACATTGTCATCCAATTTAGCTGCAATATCCAATTCTTCATTTGTTTGATAAAATTTCCACAGCTTGTCCATGTATTCCGGTCCGTTTGGGTTCATCGTTTGTAATTCCATATATAACGCTTCCATTTCATCGACCAATCTTTGAACTTCTTTAGATTTTTTATCCGGCAACGTAACGTCTTCCCGAATATATGCTCGTAACATAGTAAATATTTCTCCTTTCGTCATAATAATCTATTGATCTTTTGTGCGACGTACTAATAACATAATTTCTACATTTATAATACTACAATCCTTGTTATTTTTATAGGCATAAAAAAGTAGACTTTGATGAGACTCTTTATCGAAAGTTTATTACCCAATTTAAAAGGGATCGGATTGCAATCCGATCCCTTTTGTTGATGCGTGTTATTTATTTGGATTTTGGCTCGCTTAAAAGGTGATTCAAATTTTGCGATGCCAGCTCTTTTATAATATCGTCATAATCAGTTGCCCATTTAAGATGAAGCAGCATATCGTAAGTGGCCTTCTCCACTCCTTCTTTCCCCGGCAAATCCACATCAAGAGTAATCCCTGCTAATTCCAGCATTTTTTTCGACACTCGTGACGGCATATGGACTCCCAAGCAAGTCGATATTACATTGAGCTTGTTTAAGTTTACACCTCTCCTCATGTTGCTAATAATTAACTTGCCTAACCCCGTGGTATTTTCTAAAAGCCTGAATGAATAGTTGCATACTTGTTTACTCATTAGTTTTTGTAGTGCATCGCCAAACTCAAGATTATTTATAGCTTTTAACATTTCACCGGACATCTCATTTACTAAACCGTATTGGACCAATAACTCTTCCGGTATATGGTCATGACAGTTAAACGATTTAGATCCCAGAGCTGACGGTAAAGTCACATATTTAAGCTTTCCATCTTCGTCTGTAATAAACTTTAAGAAACACTCTTCTCCATGTTCTTTCGCATAATCCGTTAGCGCAAGGACACCGGATGCTTTCTTTTCCAAATAAGTATCTTTGTTCAGGCATAAATGATCATCGACATAAGCAAACGCATCGCTCTCAATAATCGATGCCAAGGCACCGCCTTCTTTATACCATGAGCTTAGTTGCGCAGTGGGAACCGTAGTTACAATTTTTGTATCCTTTATGTCTTCTTCGGTCAGAGCAACATCGATTTGCTTGTACTCTTTCGTTTTATATTCCTCATTGAGAGCCTCTTCATAGTCTATTTCGACAAACTGATCCTCTCCGTCATGCAAAAGAAAGTACCGCAAATATTCATCTATATACATAGACAGGTAGCTATCAGAATAGCTTTCTCCATGTGCGGCCTCGAAAAACTTCCGTGACTTCTCTCGATCACAACTTTCTTTCAATTCATCGAAGACTCCATATTCAGAAATGTTAGTCTCAGTAACTCCCTTTCTGAACAGCTCTCGTAAAAGCTCTTCAGAGCAACCAAGATTTTTAACGACTCTTTTTATTTTGCTGTTTTCAAGCTTACCAAGCATTTCATTGATATAATCGTTAAAAGTTTTATTTGGATTCAGTTCAATATTGCCGGACTGAATGTCATAAAGTAAGATCCCCGCAAGTTTTTGTCTTTCTTGGGAAAGCATGGAAAATGAGCTATGCAGTTCTTTCCTTAGTTTTTCCACCTCTTTTGGGGAAACATCCTCCGCTAATAACTTGATATATTTCTCAAATCGAGAGTTCATATAGTCCTTATCAATCTTCTCACTATCGTGCTCTATAATTCGAGTATCTATATCAAAGGGAACATCATCGATTCCGTCCCCCGGGTCAGCTTTCGGTAATTCATGATATCTGGCTAAAAGCTTTAAATAGTCTTCTTCTGTGAAGATGACAGAAACGGTAGAGCCCTCAGTCTTATCTTTGTACTCCTTCACGCTCCACTCAAACCCCTGAATTAAAGCCGCATCCAGATACCTTGAAAATGCATTGAACTCTTTCGCAAACTTCGCCTTGACTCGACCATCTTCCGGTAGTTTTTCAAAATTTTCAACACCGGCGTTTTCAAACAAATCTCTTATATTTTCAAAGCCATTGTTCATATTCCTGATGTTAGCGGGTAATTTATCCACAAATAAACCTTGCGGAACATCTCCGGAATATGCTTTTATCGCTTCGTTTAGATTTCTCTCCATCGTGTTGGGTCTTCTGTACCATTTTATAATTCCAAATGGTTTTTCTTTTCTGTTGTAGACCCTATTCGTTCTTGAAATCGCTTGAATGAGATTTTCATATTCAAGCACTTTGTCAAGGTACAGGGTGTTCACTCTTTTAGAGTCAAACCCCGTCAACATTTGATTGACAACAATCAAAATGTCGATTTGTTCATCTCTGTTGATGTTTTCGTATGGCTCCTTATGAGCAAGTCTGGTGCTGACATCCTTTCTGAATTTATCATAAGTCGGAATCGTAAATGACATATCATACTTCGCATTATAGTCTTCAAGCATTTCTACAATGCCATCCTCTTTATCCAGAGAGGTTTGTCCATTGTTATCGATGGTCGGGTCAAACATAGCGGTAATATTAAGCTCTGCCATTTCGCTCTTCATAAGCCTATAGTAAGCAACCGCTTCAGGAATACTGGAGGTAGCAAAAATCGCGTGAAATTTATTGTCATTACTATATAAAGGCCACTTTTTCTTTATATCAGCAATGACGTCCCGTCGATACGCTTCCGTCTCGTATTGCGCATTGGGCACATAGTCTTCTATGCCCTTGACCCATTTGTTATTGATGCTTTTTCCGCACATGCCCACTTTAGAAGAGTCCATAAATTTGAGGAAAACTTCTTTTTTCTTTTTATCCGCCATAGCGTCGGCAAGAGACTCCGCCTTAGCCTCATGCAAAGCGACCTGCATTCTAACATCTTCGTCCGGATACACCTTTACCATGTACGGATCAAATCCGAGAACGTTTCCATCTCTGATACCATCTGATAAAGTATATCTATGAATTTCATCTCCAAAGATCGTTGGTGTGGTACTGTCTTTCTTGATATTAACTTCTTGAATAGGCGTACCCGTAAACCCAAACATAAGAGCTTTTCGGAAAGTTTTCTTTATCGTTGCTAGCATTTCGCCAAAAGTAGACCTGTGGCACTCGTCAACAATAATGACCAGTCTCTTTTTCGCAATAGATTCAACATCAGCTGCATTTAAAGCTTCCGAGTCCGCACTAATATTGGATAACTTTTGAATAGATGTGACTATAAGCGTATTGTCGTAATCATTACTCTTTAGCTTGCTAATTAGGACGTTGGTGTTTTCTGTAGCCTGCACTGATTCATCATCATTTTTAAAGGCCCTATACTCACTTAAAGATTGTGTAGCAAGCTCTTTCCTATCCACGAGAAAGATAACTTTATCAGCGTCATTGGAAGACGCAATAAGTTGCGCCGATTTAAAACTGGTCATGGTCTTTCCGGATCCCGTTGTGTGCCATATGTGACCACCCAATTGATTGCCTTCAGACCAATTGTTTTTCGCTACTTTCTCGGCTATGCCGTTGGCCGCAAAGTATTGATAAGATCTCATGACCTTTAAAATACCATCGCTGCTGTCAGCGACCGTATAAAACCCGATTAACTGATGCGCCATCGGAATGTTCAATAAGTTCGCTATGACATCTGCCCAATTCTTAATCGGTTTGTTATTAAAATTTTCCCAGTGAAAATAAAAGTCTTGATTGAATTTTCCTTCTCCAGGGTTAGCAAAATAAACGGTTTCTTCCGGCTGCATGGCTACAAATATCTGCACAAGAGAAAAGAGACCCCTAAAAATCCCCTCATGGGAGTATTTTTCGATTTGGTTATATGCTTGGCTAACTTCAATACCGCTTCTTTTCAGCTCCAAATGAATCACAGGCATGCCGTTAATAAGCAGCATCAAATCGCCTCTTCTATCATTTAAGATAGAAGATTTCGCTTTAAATTTCGGCTGGCAAACAATTTGATATCTGCTATCCCCAAGGGCGATCTCTTGCCTGTCATAGATTTTCAAGCTGACTTCTTTACCCAAATGCAGCTTATCGTCAGGATTATCCCTTTTAATCGAGACACTCCTGCCGTTAATAAAACCATTGAGCCTCATAGGACTTTGCAGGGCAGTAATCTGCTCTAAAATTTGGTCCATTTCCGTTCTCGTTAGAGGCACATCATTCAGCTTATCTATTGACCGATTATTTTGAAATAAAATATCCGCCCAATTTTGTATAAGCTCCTCTTCGGTAGGATAGTAAATAACCTCTTTTTCCCAGCCATATTGTACTAAAGTGTCAATCACCGCTTTTTCAAATTCAGCTTCCGTGTTAAATAGCATTTTTCGGCTCCTAGACGAACATCTTATCAAGCAACAATGACTTAATATTCTTTAGTTTCTCAAGCTTTTCTTTGTTAAGTGCTATAAGTTGATCAAGTTTAGAAAAGTATTCTCCTATTGCTTTTTGCTCCTCATAATTACGAGATACATAAACCTCTAACTCCTTGAAATCAGGGTATTTTAAGTTCCAGTTATCCGAAGTAATTCCTTTAGAGTGAATTTGGAACATGTGCGTAATATCAGCCCGCTTGAATAGATAAGAAAAGCATTTTGAGTCAATTCCATCATTAGGACTAAGAACAGTATATGCAGGACTTACTATACCTTCATAGGGGGAGTAACCACTTGCACCCTGCCACATTCTCATGGAATTATAAGCAATATCGCCAATATATACTTTCTTGTATTTATTCTTGTTATCATTTGAATTATTTTTCCTATCCAGTTCAGAAAACTTCTTTATTCCTTGATTTATTGTAACTGACAAAAGCTCTCCTTCTGGAAAACTTTCTATTCTTTCTGAAAAACAATCCCCTAGCTTTCGTTTTTCCCATTCTTCACTAAAGCCATCAAACCGTACTTCCGGAGTCGTTTTTCCCTCTTTTGGGAAAAGCTTGTAAAGCATAGCCTTTTTTAAGTCGAGAAATTTTTCGTATTTCTGCCGATAAAGTGTGATAAGGTGGTCAAGTTTTGAAAAGTACTCCCCAATTGCTTGTTGCTCTTCATTTGATGCTGTCTTTATTTCCGCATTTTTGAGGCTATCCGAATTAAGAGATTCAAAAGTAGAACCCGTCGAATCTTTCCTCCAACAGCCTTCTTTGTCCCTCTTTACAAGCAATTGATAGATAAACTCATTCCCTTTAATTGCTGCAACGCCTCGCCCAATTACCGTACTATAAGCAGTTTTCCCCATTGCTCCAGCAGGTGCTCGCACACTCATAATCAAATCTCCGATATCAGCTTGTTTAGTTATTTGTGTTGTCCAAACTCTTGGCTTTACCCAGCCATCTTCTAAATCAGCATTTCCTTGAACCAAAACATAATCGCTTGGTATCTCTGAATATGTGTCTCCATCAGGAGATTGTCCCATTGTTATTTGAACAACTTTCCCCAACTTATGCTGTTTCCAATCGTCAGTAAATCCTTCAAACCTTATTTGGGGCACATTTTTGTTTTGCCTCATGCTTTATACCTCCAATAATTTTTGAAGTTCTTTTATGCCGGCTATGTCTTTTTCATCTCCCACAAGCTTATTGGACATGGCGATAAATTCTTCTTGCGTGCGGTTTAACTCTTCTTCTATCGAAGCAAGGTTCTTCGCATACTTTTCGTTCATAGCTTGGATCTTTTCTTCAAGGGTAGCAAGCACGTTTTGACCCAATTCGTCCAAACGAATCACGAGCTGTTCTATCCATTTTTTGTAGAGCAAGTCTAGCAATGTGTCTTCATCCAGATTTTCAATAAGCTCTTTTGTTTTGATGTGGAGTTCACCTTTCTTGACTCTCAAATCTGACCTTAGCGCAGACTCTTCTTCAATCAAAAGAACAACACTTTGAAGCTTACTTTCTAAGGAGTCTTCTGCAAATGTAAAAGTTTTTTGAATTTCAGCTATTTTTTTATTGATGTCAGTCTTTGTGTAGGATCCGCTTGCTCCTTTTTTGATCAAATTCCAGTCAATGCTATTATGGTCATGAATATATTGTTCTTTTTCCGTCTTTGTAGATAATTCAAGGTAGCCGTTCAGTATCTTTATTTCATCCGTTTCTATTTCATCATAGGCCTCTTTCATGTATTTTTTGACTTCCGCATTAACAAAGGCACTGTTGTCCTCTTTGACATAGTCCGCATCTTTCTCATCTTCTTCCAGCGAATCCAGTATCTCTCCATACTCCGATGCGATGTCCGCAATCCTATTCTCTATAGAGTTGATTTCTTTAACTTCGTCTTTTAATAGGTTCACTTGGACTAATGTAAAAGGCAATATCCTGCCTCTCCATCCTTCTTGGACCTCAAAAATATCGTCATCATTTCCCTGTCTATTTTTAACGACCATATTGGGCTCTACTGAGTTGATGATTTCAAAGCCTTCTTCGCGAATCATCTCAAGGTCCGCCGCAATAATATTCCAGTTATCCGAAAAGATCTGATAGGCTTCATATTTATCGACCAGCTCTACTTTGGCTAATCGGTCAAAGATATCTTGTACAATTTTTTCTCTTTCTGCTGTGATTTCAACATCCAAAATATCGTCAATCAAATCCTCTTTGAGTGTTTCTTTAAAGCCGCTAAAAGCCTCTCGATATCTTGCGAGATAGTTTTTTGATGACTCATGTTCCTGTATTATTTGGCTGAAATTCTCGGTTTTGGGATAGAAGTGTTCTCCATCGTCTGTCCGAAAAATTGCTTCTTTTAAGCCCTTTATTTCATTCCAATAACGACCTAATTCATTAAGTTCAGACTTGGAAATGCCCCCAAGCAGCGTGGCGTACAAGTCATATTTCTCTGCCGGCTCCGATGAATCAACGTAGCGAGGAATGTTCAGATTATAGTCGTTCTTTCTTATTTCATCTTTCGATACTACTCGAGAATATTTTTCTATACTTACTCTGTCCCGTATAGTGTCTGCAATTTTTCTAATATCGCAAGCTCTTAACTTGTTGCCTTTTCCTACTTTTTCAAAGCCTTGTGACGCATCAATCATTAAAACGTCAGTGTTTTTTTTGTTGCGCTTTAAAACCATAATAATGGTTGGAATACCGGTTCCAAAAAATATGTTAGCAGGAAGACCTATGATTGTATCAATCTTGTTTTTTTCTATCAGATTCTTCCTTATTTCCCCTTCCGCGTTGCCTCTGAATAGCACGCCATGAGGCAAAACAATGGTCATAATTCCATTGTTATTTAAATGGTATAAATCATGGAGTAAAAAAGCGTAATCAGCCTTTCCTCTGGGCGCTAATCCGAAATATTTATATCTGGGATCATTTTCCTTATTTTGAGGACTCCATTTTTGTGAATAAGGCGGATTAGAAACAACAGCATCCACGCTTACTAATTTATAAGTGCTTTCTTTTCTACCATCTTCAAAAAATGGCCAATCATCTTCCAGCGTATCGCCATTTCTTACGTTAATATTCGCAGGCTTAATATCTCGCATAACCAAATTCATGCGTGTTAAGTTAAAGGTACTTTCTTTAAGTTCTTGCGCATAATAATTTATTTTGTTGTCGCTGTCTAAATATCTGCTCATCGCTTTCCCGATATTGATGAGCAAAGAACCGCTGCCGGATGTCGGATCATAAATTTTAATTTCATCTCTATCTTTTAGCTCTTCAGCGATGATTTCAGACATCAAAACAGACACCTCATGAGGTGTGTAAAATTCGCCCGCTTTCTTGCCTGCATTCGCCGCGAACATAGAAATCAAATATTCATAAACAAAGCCCAAGACATCATAGTCTTGGCTGCCATCCATCGGAATTCTTTTAATTAAGCGCAATAACGACCTTGCCGCTTTAGTTTGTGTTGAAGCATTCGTGCCTAACTTGGAAAGGCTGCTGCTTAGCGTCTTAAATATATTTTCAAATATTTTTTTGTAGGCCTTGCCAATATTTCTGTCAAAGGCGGATAAAGCATCTCTTACATCCGAAATTTCAAAATCGCCGCCCTTAGACAGCCATGTTGAGTATAGGTTGTCATAGGCAATAAAATATCCTAAATTTTCTCTTACATATCCTGCATACTCATCATCCTCACTAAGTTCCTCTATCTTTTCTTGCGGAATTTTTTCGTCTTTAAAAAACTTTTCTTCGTTCTCCGATAGGTACTTGTAAAAAATGAAACCT
This sequence comes from Negativicoccus succinicivorans, assembly GCF_018372215.1. Classification (NCBI taxonomy): domain Bacteria; kingdom Bacillati; phylum Bacillota; class Negativicutes; order Veillonellales; family Veillonellaceae; genus Negativicoccus; species Negativicoccus succinicivorans. Next base: position 19,227 of record NZ_JAHAJN010000010.1, read on the forward strand.
AAAAGAAAGTCTTTATACTCATTTCCTTCTATTTTGGACTTGGATCGCATCTGATCTGCTGAGTTCCAAATCGTCGATGCTAACTGCCGCTTATCCATATAAATCTCCTAGTCTACTCTTCTAATCTACTCCCGGCTCAATACCGCGCCTTTTAAGAAATCGTCTTAAATTATACTGCTTGTCATACGCATCAGCGTTGACGTAGTTCTCTTCAAACCAATCTTCCGCTTCAGTTTCTGCTTTCATAATTTGCAGACAATACTCTCGCGCAATGGTTTGACACTCTTCTTTGCTTTTTTGTAGCCACTCTACGAGTAGTTCATCTAAACCTTGACAACGTTTTGCATGTAATTTGCAACCACTATTTTCAGGCTGTATATATAGCCGGATAATGGCATCATTTTGCGGTAACGCTAATGCCAAAACATTTACATTGGTGGCAGGTTTAGTTAGTGGTGAGTTTATCCATGAGCCTTTATTATTGACTTGAAATAATTGATATAAAAGAGGATAACCGTCATAAGTAATCGTTGGCTCTACATCTTCCACCCATTCATCAAGCCTAAATAAGTTTTCTATCTTTTGACGACCTAATTCATTAAAATGCTCATAGAAAAAAGAGGCTATGGCACTCCTTTCCCCTTCTTTCGGAAATAAAAGCATAAAATTTGCATATTTAAGAAGATCACGGCGGGGATGACCAATATCACTAAGATCCGCCTGGGCCGGAATTTTAATGAATCCCGGCTCACCGGTTAAGGTTTCTACTCCGTCTTTTGTTGGGAGATGAATAGTTATATTTTCTCCCGTAACGACCTCACGCAAATAGAAATCAGGTCTGATAGTGGTCTCAATAAGTTGTGTCAGCGGAACATTAAAGTATTGCGCAACCCTAGTCACTAAATCCGCTTTAGGATACGATAGACCTCTTTCATAGAAAGAAATTTGCGACTTTGCTAAATTAAGTATTTCGCCAAGCTCTTCTTGCGTCAGCCCATAGTCATGACGCAATCTTCTTAAGTTTATAGAGAACCTTGTACTTAACATAATGCTGCCCCCTTGCATTATTCAAAAACATGCGCTATAATCTAATAAACAGAACTAGTTTTACTAAATAGAATTTTTTCAACAGATAGATCGAATTTTGTTGGTCGTGACACATGCTCGTTTGTATCGATGCGCAAACCTATTTTGATTATACCATTTTACATTTTTAAATTCTAACATTTTAACATTTTAACATTTTAGCATTTTATTTTGTTGGGAGGTGTTGATGATGACAAAAACGACTATTTCTCTGAAAAGGTGTATATCACTATTTCAGAGGCCGCAGAACAGTTTTTTGCGGACGTGTTACCGAAGCTGCTCTCTATCGATTAGCTCGCGAAGGTAAGCTTCCTACTATTAAAGTAGGTCGTCGAGTGCTTGTTGATGCGCAGAAAATGGAGGATATGTATGCTTAAAAATAAAGAAGCCTATTTCAGCTGGCACTGAAATAGGCGCGCAAGAAATATTAGTTTCTCCGACTAAACCCCTTGCATATTTATTATATATGCAAACGCATGTGGTATGCAAGGGGAGCACTCTTGCATACCCATTTTTTTGGGTATGCTAACTCCAAGGGAGTAGTGTACCCTTTTTTCTTACCTTCGTTTACCTCAGGGCAGGAAAAATCCCTGAGAACACCTGAGAGTACCTGAGGCTAGCTAAAAAGAGCCAAAAGTACGAGGCTAGCTAAAAAGAAACCAAGAGTACCTGAGAGTACCTGAGACTACCTGAGAAAATTAAATAATAAATGTAATTTGTAAATGCTATACAGGAGGAAGCATATGACACGAGCATATACGAAAGACCGAAAAGAAGAGCTAAAACTTTATCTATTGGATTATTTGGCATTCAAAGGCATAACGCTTTCCAAGGACAATATGATGCGCTGCTTTGCAAGAAAGCATGAAGATAATCATCTCTCCATGCACTACTTTGTTGGCGATGACGACAGACCTAGGTTGACATGTCACGCCCAAGGCTGCGTAGGCACAATCGATATTTATAATGCGGTATTTTACTTGGATCATATTTACGGGCATCGCAATCAATACAACTTTTTAAATGACTGGGTGGATGCTACTTTCCCGGATAACGCTACTCCCCCTTCAAAGCGAGAGTTATCAAATGCCAAAATCCCTCGTCGCTTAAATGATGCGCAACGAACAGCCTTCCTGCATCAATGTAATCAAACACAAGGCTACGAACATTGGCAAGCACGAGGGATCGAAAAAGATACCGTGAATGCCTATCACCTTACCTATCACCCTACGCAAAACGCCTTGGTCATACCGATTGATAATTTCGGATTTATCCTACGATATCTAACCCCAATAGATTCGCAAAGTCCAAAGTACAAACGATCACTCGGTTTAAGTCAATGTTTGCACACCCATAATATGGATCCCCATTTGCCAATAATAGTAACCGAGGGTGAAATTGATGCCCTATCCTTAATCCAAGTTGGTTATCCCAATGTTTGGGCGATTGGAGGCGCTCAAAAATTAGATAAGTGGCTGAAAAAGATTTATAAAATAAATTCCAAAATCATCTTAGCGTTAGATACAGATCGCGCAGGTACAAACGCTAAAATGGCTGCTTACAATTATTGTGACATTGAAAAATGGAAACGGCCTTTAGACTTTTGGAGCTTTTGCATCTCCTCCGCCACGGTAAAAATAAAAGATATAAATGATCTTTTGGTTACCTCTCCCAATGCACTGAAAGAAGCCATAAACAATATTAAAAATGAATTCGGAGGTCAACATGAAAAAAATAAGTGATGCGGCATTGAAGGAAAGAATAGAAAAAAGAAAAGCAGAGTTGGATTCACTCCTTGCTTTAGAGCAAGAGAGAATCCAAGCCCGTAGAAGCAAGATTGGCGAGTTTTTAGAAAGCAAGTATGGGCTAACAACTATTCCCGAGCTGGAAAAGTTATTCGCCCAACTTTCAAATGGAAAGGAGGTCTAGCTTCTACGGTACGAACCATACTACTTGTACGTACAATACACGTATTGTACGTAAAGCAGCTTGGTTCGTCTCCGACGGGCAGGGAGTCCCCTGCACCCCTTGAAGCAAACCCAAATGAGCAAACCAAAGAAAACGCACCGGCTCTATATACGACTTACAGAGGAAGAATGGCTAATCATAAATGAGTTGGCTTGTATCGCCGGAATGAACGTTTCCACATTCGTTATCTACGCCGTTTTAAACGGCAAAATAATTATCAATGAAATGGATACGCAAGCCATATTGCGACCGCTATTGGGTCTGCAAAGACACTACAATACAATTCGCCACTGGATGATTAAGCACAATTACTCAAACCCTATTCTAAGTGCCGAGTATGAGCAGGAGTTGAAAAGCTTATGGCAGCTATTAGCGCAGGCAAAGGATCCGGTAGCGCAAGCGGATCTATAAAGTATGTTCAATATGAAAAAGATAGCACCCGGCCGCGCGTCTTATTTTCTGAAGGTATAGAATGCAGCCCGTACTATCAAGATGCCATTGAAGACTTTGCCTATATCCGTGATATCCATCATAAATCCGGAGGCCGTGAAGCGCATCACATGGTATTGGCATATTCTCCGGAAGAAGAAAAACGTTTTACCAAAAAAGAGTTATTTGATAAGGCCATTGAGGTCGCAAAAGGAACCTTCCCTAATCATCAAATTTGGTTGGGAATGCACAATGATACGGATCATCTGCACGTACACATGATTGTAAATTCAGTTAATTTAGAAACAGGCAAAAAGCTCCAAATAGCCGGGCGTAAAGGGATGCATGAAATCATGAACAAAGTGCAAAATATATGCCACAGTTTAGAGCTTGATAATACGTTGGAAGTAGGAAAACGCAGTCAAAAGGAAGGTCAGGTGATTACACACAATATCGTAGAGTACAAATTAATCGAGCAAGGTAAATCTTGGAAAGCTGACATAGCGAAACGTGTATATGAATCTTTAAATGCAGCTGACAGTAAAATGGATTTTATTTTGAACTGCAACGAAAAAGGAGTGTTGTGCAAATGGGATGATAATCGTAAACATGTCACTTTTTGTGATATGGATAATCCATCGCGCAAAGTGCGAAGTGCAAATCTAGCGAAGACCTTTACATTAAAGCAATTAGAATCGAAAGAATCTATGGAAAAAGCATTTAAAGCAAACAAAGATAAACATGTTGAGCAGTCAAACAATGAAGATTTAGTACTTGATCGTTCTAAATCTTTAGAAAAGCAAACTATAAAAATTTTGAAAAGAAATCGCTCTATAGAGCTTGGGAGGTAATGACATATGAACTTAATGGACAATAACAACAATAAAAACAACAACGAAAAAAAATTAGAGATTATCCGCAAGCGAAATCGTCGCGGAATTGGATTAGGCGGTTCGTCATCAAGAGCAAAAAAAAATGTAATGCCGCCTGAACAAACCTTATCTGAAGCTGAAGAAATAGCTGAACGCCTATATTCCTTAAGAAACAAAAATCTACAATTAAAAACGGACTCTCTCAATTTTGGCGCAGATATTTGTGACACGATGGTTGAGCAAAATAAATTAATGCGCTCATTGAAAGCAATCATACGTCAATCCGATGAAAAAAACGAAAGACAAATCGCACCTGTGATTGAGGCATTAAAAACACTGGAAGAAAGAATCGCTAACTCTGCAGACGCTGCGGATGCCCGCACAAAAAAGACGTTGGAAGAACTTTTTTCACACCTTGATGATGCAGGAAGAACTTATAGCAAAGGCCTATGCGAACGCTTAGATGTAACTGCAACTCGCTTGGAAGTGCTACTTACGTATGGTCGTGAAAAGCTTAGGTTTTGGAGTTTTGGGAAAAAGCTTGTCGTCGCTATTCTCACCATATTGCTTTTATTCCAACTTTCCCTAAACTACAAAATGAAGAACGAATTACAGGGGCTACATACACAGGTCAGTATGATCCATAGCCTTTATAAGGGAGATGCTAAATATTGGTTTGATCCTGACAACCAGATGACCTATGTAGAAACGCTGGAGCAACATAACCAAAGAGAATAAAATTTGATGCTATTACAATGAAAGGAGAATAAAGTATGGCACGCGGTAATGGCGAAGGCTCCATTCGTTATTTAGCTGCTAGCGATCGTTACCAGTACCGAATTTCTTACAAAGATAAAGACGGAAACACTCGCAGAAAAGCTTTCTATGCTTCGAAAGCTGCCGATGCGCGAAAAAAAGGTCGTGAATGGCTAAGTTTTTACGAAAGCTCAAATAAAAGTGCCGATATCAATCCCATGCTGGATGATTGGATCCGAATATGGTTGGATGTTTACATGAAAAACTCAGTAAGGCCTTCCACTCTGGAAAAATATGCATGTTGTTTAGATCCGGTTAGCAAAGCGTTTAAAGGAATCCGCCTTAACAAACTAAATCCCACTGCACTACAACAGTTTTTCCAGCAACAATTATTTAGCGGTGGTCGCAAAAAACAAGGTTTAGCACCTGTAACAGTGCGTAATCAAAGACGCTATTTGACATCTTGTATTGACATGGCGATAAAATTAGGACTTACTAACTCAAATCCTGCAAAGCTTACTATGCCTCCAAAGGTAGAAAAGAAAGAAATCCATCCCCTATCAGAGTTGGAAGTCCAAAGGCTTTTGGATGTCGCGAAAGACCAAGTAGAGAAGGCTAAAGCTTCTGCTAACATAGGAGATTGGATGGGTGCCGCCGATCTCTACATAGGCGTTATGATTGCTGTTTATACAGGAATGCGTCTTGGTGAAATCATGGCATTGAAATGGGGTGATTTTAATGTTCACACATCCTTTCTATCTGTGCAAAGATCTAAATCAGATGTAAAGGGTCAATCCATAACAAGCCCTAAAACAGGATACGGACGAAAAATACAAATCGGAGCTAACTTAGTTCATGCATTAAAGCAGCACAAAAAAATGCAACTCTCATACAGAGAAAATGTAGGAAATCTTTATGAGAATTGTGATTGGATCATAGGCGGTCTATTTGGACGCGGCTATAACAAAAGGCACTACAGTTCAAGGAAATTCCAAAAACTTTTAAAAGATGCCAAAATCATGCGTCATATTCGCTTTCATGACTTACGGCATACTCATGCAACACTACTATTATTAGCCGGAATAAACCCCAAAATCGTTCAAGAAAGGTTAGGTCATGCCAGCATTGACATGACCTTAGACACCTATTCACATTTAACGCTGGCCAATCAAGGTGTTGCCGTAACTGCGCTTGATTCGATTATCGCTCCAAACGATACTTGAAGAATGATTTTTAAGAAGAAACGGCTTCCTATGTACGTACCTTTTCCAATAATTCAAATCCAATTGGGCTCAAAATTGGGCTCAAACATGAAAAAAAGGCTTCTCGAATTTTCGAGAGGCCTTTATTATGCTGGTGCGCCTAGCAGGAATCGAACCTGCGCACCCGGTTCCGGAGACCGGTGCTCTATCCCCTGAGCTATAGGCGCATTACTCAAATAGTATACCATAACGCCGCCGCATCGCCAACATCTTTTTATTTTCTCTATACCGAATTCTGACAAAGAAAAGTGCTTACTGCGCGAGTTTCGGTATGCCGAATACAACGTAAGACGGTAATAAAAAAGATCGTGCAAGTGCACGATCTTTTTTACATTATACCAACTCGATGATTGCCATCGGAGCGGCGTCCCCTTTGCGGGGGCCGATTTTCAGCACGCGTGTGTAACCGCCTTCACGGTCAGCGTACTTTTCAGCAATTTCGCCGAACAGTTTGGATACAATCCCTTCATCCATGATGAAAGCCAAAGCTTGACGACGGGCATGTAAATCACCACGTTTACCGAGCGTAATCATCTGATCCGCTACGCGCCGCAGTTCTTTTGCTTTCGTTTCCGTCGTTTCAATGCGTTCATGCTGGAGCAGGGAGGTCACCATGTTGCGCAACAACGCTTTACGTGCTGCGGTATTGCGTCCCAACTTGCTGTAGGCCATTTTTTTCCTCCTCTATTCGTCCTTTTGTTTCAAGGTCAAACCGTGACCGTCATATTCGGTCAGGCGTTCTTTGATTTCTTCAATCGATTTTTTGCCCAAGTTGCGTACTTTCGTTAAGTCATCTTCGGTCTTTTTGAGCAAGTCCGCAAGCGTATTGATATTGGCGCGTTTCAGGCAGTTGAAGGCCCGAACGGAAAGTTCCAATTCTTCAATACGGATCGATTCGAAATCAATTTCCGGTTCCGTCGCCGTTTCCTCTTCGTTGTCGAAGTTCGTGCTGACAGCGATGAGGTCGCGGTCGGTCGCGATGTTTTGGAAATGACGCAGGTACATGACCAGGATGGTCGCTGCTTTCGCTACGGCGTCCTTGGCTCCGATTGAGCCGTCGGTGGTCAGTTCCAATGTCATTTTATCGTAGTCGAGTTCGTTGCCGACGCGGGTATCTTCTACTTTGTAGTTCGCCCGCAAAATCGGCGAGAAAATCGAATCGATCGGGATGACGCCGATCGCATCATCTTCGCTCTTGTTCTTCGTCGCCGGCACATAGCCGTGACCGCGATCAATGGTAAGTGTCATTACCACATGGGCATCGTTGTCCAGTGTGGCAATGTGCAGATCGCTGTTCAAGATTTCCAATTCCGACGGAACGGCAATATCGCCGGCCGTGAATTGGCCTTCTTTTTCTATATCGACCCGGACTTCTAACGGAAATTCCGCTTCGCTGTGTGCTTTGAAGCACACTTTTTTGAGGTTCAGGATGATATCGGTCACGTCTTCCCGGACACCGGGGATGGTGGAGAATTCGTGCAATACGCCATCGATTTTAATGGAGGTAATGGCGACGCCATCCAATGAGGACAGCAAAACGCGCCGCAAGCTGTTACCCAAGGTAATGCCGTAGCCGCGATCCAGCGGTTCACAAACAAATTTACCGTACCGTTCGTCAGCCGACAGTTCGACTGTTTCGATGTCAAAATTCTTCTCTTCTATCATGCGGTAAACCTCCTCCTATACAACTGACACCACCCAAAAGCGACGCTTAGACACGTCTGCGTTTCGGGGGGCGGCAACCGTTATGGGGAATCGGTGTTACGTCCTTAATCATGTTGACATCAAGGCCCGCTGCTTGCAGCGCACGGATCGCGGCTTCACGGCCGGATCCCGGACCCTTTACATATACTTCTACTTCCCGCAAGCCCTGCTCCATCGCTGCTTTGGCTGCCTGTTCAGCGGCCATTTGCGCAGCAAAGGGAGTGCTTTTACGAGATCCGCGGAAACCTAATCCGCCGGCAGAAGCCCAGGAAAGGGTGTTGCCGTTCGTATCGGTAATCGTTACGATCGTGTTGTTGAAGGTCGAGCGGATGTGTGCAGCCCCCGACTCTACGTGTTTCTTTTCTTTACGTTTGGTTCTTACTTTAGCCAACTTAAGTCCCCTCCTTTACTTCTTATTGCTTTTTACCGGCAATGGTCTTCTTCGGACCTTTGCGTGTACGGGCATTCGTTTTCGTGCGTTGTCCGTTGACCGGCAAACCTGCACGGTGACGGCGGCCACGATACGAATTGATTTCCACTAAGCGTTTAATATTAAGCGATTCTTCACGACGCAGATCGCCTTCTACTTTATATTCGTCCAAAGCTTCACGCAGTTTCGCAACTTCATCTTCCGTGAGGTCGCGTACCCGCGTATCCGGATTTACACCGGCTTTTTCCAATACCTGTTTGGAAAGAGTGAGGCCGATACCATAAATATAGGTTAAGCCAATCTCAACGCGCTTATCACGGGGTAAGTCTACACCGGCTATACGTGCCATCTACTCTCCACCTCCTATTCTTATCCTTGACGTTGTTTATGTTTCGGGTTATCGCAAATGACCATGACACGGCCTTTGCGTTTAATAATTTTGCATTTATCGCAAACCTTTTTTACGGACGGTCTGACTTTCATGTTGAACCTCCTTTAACAGGGTCTTACTTGAAGCGATAGGTAATCCGGCCCCGGTTTAAGTCGTACGGAGTCAATTCCAAAGTGACTCGGTCGCCGGGAAGGATACGGATAAAATTCATCCGCATTTTACCGGATACATGCGCCAAAACAATGTGACTGTTTTCAAGCTTTACTTTAAACATGGCGCCCGGTAACGCTTCAATGACTTTACCCTCTACTTCAATGACATCTTCCTTGCTCATCAAAGCCTCCTTTTTGCAGTCCAGCTTTTGCTTGGGTAATCGCAGCGCGGATTTCTTCATCCCGCCACGGCGAATGAGGATGCGTGCGGCGATAGGCCGCATCGGAATCGGCGGCGACGCGTACACGCACATGTCGACGATTCTTTGTTTTGGGGTGCGCGACCGGACGTTTGCGCCCGTCGGCAAGCTCCACATATGAGGCATCTTGACAACGCAACACCAGGAACCATTGCCCCCGTTCGCGTCCGGCAGTCGCCTCAACGATAGTGCCGGGAGAGAGCGGTCTGGTTTCCGTCATGAGCGCTCCGTCAAGATGCGTGGGCCGTCATTCGTAATCGCGATCGTATGCTCAAAGTGAGCGGACGGTTTGCGATCCTTGGTCACGACAGTCCAGCCATCTTTTAAAGTGCGCACCTGCGCGGTGCCGAGATTGATCATCGGCTCGATACAAAGAATCATCCCCGCCTCCAGCCGATCGCCGGTGTGCGGAGTGCCGTAATTCGGTACTTCCGGTTCCGCATGCATTTCGGTGCCGATACCATGTCCGACGTATTCTTTAACCACGCCGTAATGGTACGGTTTGACAAACGCGGATACCGCGTGACCGATATCACCGACATGGTTACCAACCACGGCGGCCGCGATGCCTGCTGCGAGCGCCCCTTGCGTGACATCCAAAAGTTGTCGCTTTTCCGGATTGATCTCGCCGACCGGCACTGTCATAGCAGTATCGCCCATAAATCCGTCTTTGGTGACAACCAAATCCAGACTGACGATATCTCCTTCTTTGAGGATCACTCGCTTCGAAGGAATACCATGCACTACGCCTTCATTCACCGAAATACAAACTGATCCCGGAAATCCGTAATACCCTTTGCATTCAGGAACGGCTCCTTGCTGAACAATGTATTCTTCCGCTATTTGATCCAGTTCCCAAGTGGAAATACCGGGAACCGCCTTATCGGCGAGCAGCTGCAATGTCCGCGCGGCAATTTTGCCGGCAGCGGCAATGCGCTCGATCTCACGGGCGGATCGCAGAATAATCATTGTCAGTCCTTCTTTTCCAAGGCGGTAACGATGTCGTTGAAGACGTCTTCCATATCTTGCAGCCCGTCAATTTCTACATAATGTCCGTTGTTTTTGTAGTAATCGATCAAAGGCTTGGTCTGCTGTCCGTAGACGGCTAAACGTTCTTTGACGACAGCTTCCTGATCATCGTCACGTTGGTACAGCTCACCGGCGTCTTTATCACAGACACCGGCTTTTTTCGGCGGATTAAACGCTTTATGATACGTCGCACCGCACTTGCGGCAGATCAACCGGCCACTGGTACGGCGGACCAATTCTTCATTCGGAACCGCAATGTTAATAATGCCGTCCAGCGTGATATTGAGTTCACGCAAAATCGCATCCAGCGCTACCGCCTGCGCCGTCGTACGCGGGAAACCGTCCAAGATGAAGCCGCCACGCGCATCCGGTTGCGCCAAGCGCTCGCGAACAATGCCGATCGTCACTTCATCGGGTACCAGCGTACCGTTATCCATATGTTTTTTTGCTTCCAAACCGAGCGGCGTACCGTTTTTTACGGCCGCGCGGAACATGTCTCCCGTCGAAATTTGAGGAATCCCATACTTTTCGATGAGTCGTTCCGCTTGCGTACCTTTACCGGCGCCGGGCGGTCCCATTAACAAAATGTACATCGTTCCCATCTCCTTACTTCATGAAACCTTCATAGTGACGCGTAATCATCATCGATTCAATTTGTTTCATGGTATCCAGGGCGACACCTACTACGATCAAAAGAGCCGTCCCACCAAAGTATACACCTTGAATGCCGGTGATGTTTCCCAAAATGTTGGGAAGTACCGCCACGAACGCCAGGAAAAACGCGCCGGCGAGCGTGATCCGCGTCAATACGCGATCCAAGTAATCAGCGGTCGGTTTCCCCGGACGAATGCCCGGAACAAAACCGCCGTACTTTTTCATATTATCGGCAATATCCGTAATATTGACAGAGATCGCCGTATAGAAGTAGGTAAAGAAAACAATCAAAATCGCATACAATACGGTATTTAATACCGTTCCCCAGGTAAAGAGATTCGCCATCTCTTTGATCCATGGGACATCGATAAATTGTGCCATAGTAATCGGCAGCATCAAAATCGACGATGCGAAGATGATGGGAATAACACCGGCCTGATTGACTTTCAAAGGCAGGTGCGAGGAGTGTCCGCCGTACATTTTACGACCGACAACCCGTTTGGAATACTGAACGGGAATGCGACGCGCACCCTGCGTTACCGCAACGACAATCACGATCATTGCGATCGCGATGACAGCGAATAAACCGGCTTGGAAAAAGTTGATGGTACCGGTCCGCAAGTACTCCATAATGACTCGAATGCCGGCCGGCATCCGCGCCACGATACCGGCAAAGATGATTAATGAAATGCCGTTGCCGACACCTTTTTCCGTAATCTGTTCCCCGACCCACATCAGGAAACAGGTTCCCGCGGTCAGTGTCAACGTAATCATCAGTACCGTTAAATAACTATTATCGACCAATGCTTGATTGGCGCGTAAACCGTAGGCCATACCGAAGGCTTGGATCAAGGCCAAAACCACCGTGCCGTAACGGGTTACTTTCTGAATTTTTTTAAAGCCGTCCTGGCCGTCTTTTTTCCACTCTTCAAAAACAGGTACGACCGCCGTCAGCAACTGCATGATAATGGATGCGTTGATGTACGGAGTAATACTCATGGCAAAGATGGAAAACTTGCTCAATGCACCGCCGGCAAATAAATCCAAAAAACCGAACAGGCTGCCGCTCGAAAAGAGATGTTCGATCACCGAGGCGTCAACGCCCGGTACCGGAATATGAATCCCGGCGCGAAACACCATAAACATAACGAACGTATAAATCAGTCGGTTCCGTAATTCGGAGATCTGAAATATGTTCGAAAGTTTTTCGAGCATCAGAGCACCTCGACTTTACCGCCGGCTGCTTCGATTTTTTCCTGCGCCGTCTTTGTAAAACCGTGCGCTTTGACAGTAACCGCTTTTTCCAGCTCGCCGTTACCGAGGATTCGTACTCCATCGCGTACATTTTTCAGGATGCCTTTTTCAATCAAGCTGACCGGATCGACAACGTCGCCCGCTTCAAACCGATTGAGTTGGCTCACATTCACTTCCGCATAGTCTTTGGCGTGAATATTCGTAAAACCGCGCTTCGGCAACCGACGATACAACGGCATCTGGCCGCCTTCAAAGCCCGGACGAACACCGCCGCCCGAACGCGAGTAAAGACCTTTCGTACCACGCGTGGAGGTTTTGCCCATGCCGCTTCCGATACCGCGACCAACACGGCGACGTGCTTTGCGAGAACCCTCGTTGGGGCTCATTTCATGAAGTTTCATGTTTGCACCTCCTTATTCTGCGTCTGTAACTTCCACCAAGTGACGTACTCGGTGAATCATGCCTTCAATTTGCGGTGTCAATTCCTGGGTGACGACGGAATTCGTCTTCTTCAGTCCCAGTGCTTTGACCGTCTGTCGCTGCGTCTGGTTCGAACCGATCAGACTTTTCTTCAATTGAATCTGAACTTTCTTAGCCATCATCCGCCTCCTTAGTTATACAATTCTTCGACGGATTTGCCGCGCAACGCCGCAATATCTTCCGCGCGTTTGAGCTCGAGCAAGCCGTTGACGGTCGCTTTGACCATGTTCATCGGGTTTGCCGAACCGATCGATTTCGTTAAAATGTTCCGTACCCCGGCGAGTTCCAAAACCACACGCACAGGACCGCCGGCGATAACGCCGGTACCTTCTGCAGCCGGTTTCAAGAAAACGCGGCCCGCACCGCAAATGCCTGTGACGGCATACGGGATCGTACCGTTTTTCAAATGAACTGCAACCATATTTTTCTTCGCATCTGCTACGCCTTTGCGGATCGCTTCGGGAACTTCTTTCGCTTTCCCCATACCCGCGCCAACGTTACCTTTACCGTCGCCTACAACGACGAGAGCGCTGAAGGAAAAACGGGTACCGCCTTTAACAACTTTCGCTACGCGATTGATAAAGACGACCTTCTCTTGCAGATCCGATTCTTTCTTTTCAAATCTTGCCATCTACCGTTTCCTCCTTTGCTTAGAATGTCAAGCCGCCCTCACGGGCACCTTCTGCTAACGCCGCAATACGACCGTGATAAATCTGGCCGCCGCGGTCAAAGACTACTTCTTTCACGCCTTTTTCCTGCGCGCGTTTGGCGATCAGTTCACCAACCGCTTTCGCCGCTTCGACGTTACCGCCATAGGCATGAGCTTCTTTCACTTCCGCATCCAGAGAACTGGCCGCTACCAAAGTAGTACCTTTGGTGTCATCAATAATCTGCGCGTAAATGTTAGCAAGGCTGCGATAGACATTCAAGCGAGGACGTTCGGCCGTGCCGGCAATATGCCGACGCAAACGAGCATGACGGCGTTGACGTGCTTTATTTCGTAAATTGTTACGCAACTTGTCCACTCCCTTCCGAACTATTTCGCACCGGTCTTGCCGGCTTTACGACGTACGTGTTCACCTTCGTAGCGAACACCTTTGCCTTTATACGGCTCCGGTTTACGCCAGTCGCGAATTTCTGCAGCGACTTGGCCGACGACTTCTTTATCCGCACCTTTGACGATGATTTTCGTCGGTTCCGGGGTTTCAAATTCGATCCCCGCCGGCGGTTCCATGATGACAGGGTGCGAGAAACCGAGTGTCAAGTTCAAGTTTTTACCTTTCATCGCGGCACGATAGCCGACGCCAACGATTTCAAGCGTCTTCGAGTAGCCTTCCGTAACACCGATCACCATGTTGTTGATCAGCGAACGCGTCAGACCGTGCAACGATTTATGTTCTTTGTCATCCGACGGACGCGCAACTTTCACTTCGTCTGCGGTGACTTCCACCTGCATTGACTGCGGCAGTTTGTGGGACAATGTACCCTTCGGTCCTTTGACAGTGAGGGTATGTCCGTCCAAGGTGATGTCCACTCCGTTCGGAATGGCAATCGGTTGATTCCCAATACGTGACATGCGTTACCTCCTCACTTACCAGACGTAAGCGATAACTTCGCCGCCAAGACCAGCCTGACGGGCTTTACGATCGCTCATTACGCCTTTGGACGTCGAAATTACTGCAATTCCCAAACCACCGAGAACGCGGGGTAATTCGTCCTTCTTTGCATACACTTTCAAACCGGGTTTCGAAATACGTTTGAGACCCGTGATTACTTTTTCTTTATTCGCGCCATATTTTAATGTGACGCGCAATACCGGATGGCCTTCTTCTTCCACAGTTTCATATCCGTGGATGTAGCCTTCTTGGGCCAGAATGTCCAGTATAGCAGCTTTCTTTTTCGAAGCGGGCATATCCACTTTCGCGTGCAGCGCCGAGTTGGCGTTGCGAATGCGCGTTAACATATCCGCAATCGGATCGGTCATTCCCATATTAGTTTACCTCCTCCCACGGACAATCGTTACCAGCTGGCTTTTTTCACGCCAGGGATTTCACCTTCATATGCCAAATCGCGGAAAACGATTCGACTCACGCCGAACTTACGCATGTAACCATGCGGACGTCCGGTCAGAAGGCACCGATTGTGCAAGCGTGTCGGGGAAGCATCCTTGGGGAGTTTGCTCAACGCTGCATAGTCGCCTTTGGCTTTCAATTCGGCGCGTTTTGCCGCGTATTTTTCCACCATTTTACGGCGTTTCTTTTCACGTTCAATCATGGACTTTTTCGCCATTATACTTCCTCCTTTGTCTTATTTTTTAAACGGCATACCGAAGGCACGTAACAGTTCACGCGCTTCTTCGTCGGTCTTCGCGCTGGTCACCATGATGATGTCCATGCCGCGTACTTGGTCAATTTTATCGTAGTCGATTTCCGGGAAAATCAATTGTTCCTTAATGCCCAAGCTGTAGTTGCCGCGACCGTCAAAGCTGGTCGCGCGCACGCCACGAAAGTCGCGGACGCGTGGAATCGCAATATTGATCAGTTTATCCAGGAATTCGTACATTTTTTCGCCGCGCAGCGTAACTTTGCAGCCGATCGGCATGTTTTCACGAATTTTGAAGTTCGCAATGGATTTTTTCGCACGCGTGATGATCGGTTTCTGACCGGCAATCGCCGTCAGGTCGTTCACCGCGGCATCCAATGCTTTGGAGTTCGTAACAGCTTCACCGACACCAATGTTGATGACGATTTTTTCCAATTTCGGAATTTCCATTACGTTTTTATAGTTAAATTTTTCACGCAGATCATTTTTGATCTGGGAATTGTAGAGATCTTTTAAACGAGACACCGAATTCGTCCTCCTTTCGTATTATTTTACGTTGTCGATAATCGAGTCGCTTTTAACGGTCGCACGAACGTAGCTGCCGTCTTTTTGCTGTACCTTTTTAATGCGGCTCGGTTCTTTGGTCTTCGGATCGATGACCATGACATTGGAGACATGAATCGGTGCTTCTTTCGTGATAATGCCTCCTTGCGAATTGGCCTGGTTCGGCTTGGTATGCCGTCTGACTTGATTCAGACCTTCCACAATGACGCGATCTTTGGCCGGCTGTGCGGCAATGATCTTACCCGTTTTGCCTTTGTCTTTGCCGGCAATGATCATGACGGTATCACCGGTTTTGACTTGCAGTTTACGTTTGCTCATATCCGCACCTCCTTATAGTACTTCCGGTGCGAGCGAAATAATCTTCATGAAGTTCTTATCACGAAGCTCACGAGCTACCGGTCCAAAAATACGAGTCCCGCGCGGGCTCTTATCATCTTTAATAATAACGGCTGCATTTTCGTCAAAGCGAATGTAGGAGCCATCGTTGCGACGTAAACCTCTCTTCGTACGAACGACTACGGCCTTAACTACTTCACCTTTCTTGACAACGCCACCGGGCGATGCATCTTTTACCGAAGCAACGATTACATCACCGATATTCGCGTAGCGCCGGAATGATCCTCCCAGCACCTTGATGCACAAGATGTCTTTGGCGCCCGTGTTATCAGCCACGTTTAAGCGAGTTTCTTGCTGTATCATCGTGTTCCTCCTCTTTCTACCGAATTATTCGGCACGGGCAATAATCTTCGTTACACGCCAGCATTTATCTTTCGAAATCGGGCGCGTTTCAACGATGCGCACGGTATCACCGATTTTACATTCGTTGTTTTCGTCGTGCGCTTTATACCGCTTCGTCGAAGTGAGCGGCTTATTGTATTTTTTGTGCGGCACTTTACGGTCTACAGCAACAACAACGGTTTTGTCCATTTTGTCACTGACGACTTTGCCGACACGCGATTTGCGTACGTTTCTTTCTTCCACCACGGTTCCTCCTTTACGATTTACGCTTGCGCTTTCAATTCTGCTTCCCGCTGCACGGTTTTAATTCGGGCAATGGTTTTCTTTACTTCACGCAAACGCATCGGATTTTCCAACTGGCCGGTCGCATGCTGAAAACGGAGGTTGAATAATTCTTCCTTCAGACCGGCGATTTTTTCGTTCATTTCCTCGGCGGACAAATTCCGAATTTCTTGTACCTTCATTAGTTGTCACCTGCCACTTCTTCTTCGCCCTTGACGACAAACTTCGTTTTGATCGGAAGTTTGTGCGAGGCCAAACGCATCGCTTCTTTAGCGATTTCCGGGGTAACGCCTGCCATTTCAAACATCACACGGCCCGGGCGGACGACAGAAACCCAATATTCCGGAGCGCCTTTACCTTTACCCATACGAGTTTCGGCAGGTTTCTTGGAAACCGGCTTATCCGGGAAAATTTTGATCCACACTTGGCCGCCACGTTTAATGTAGCGCGTCATCGCGATACGAGCCGCTTCGATTTGTCGGTTTGTAATCCAAGCCGGTTCCATGGCAACTAAGCCAAATTCGCCGTGGGATACTGTATTACCGCGGTTCGCTCTGCCTTTCATACGACCGCGAAATTGCTTACGATATTTTACACGCTTCGGGATTAGCATTAGGCTTCGCTCCTTTCTGCGTTGTTCGGTTGCCGGTCGTTGTCACGACGTTCGCCGCGTTCGTTGCGGCCGCCGCGATGGCCTCGACGGTTGTTACGACGATCGCCCACTCGACGTTCTTTACCGCCACGGTTCTCGCGTACATTTTCGTCTTTGTTCACCATTTCGCCCGGCATGATTTCGCCTTTATAAATCCATACTTTGACACCGATCGCACCGTAGGTGGTCTGTGCCGTTGCCACACCGTAATCGATGTTGGCACGTAATGTGTGCAGTGGAATCGATCCTTCATGGTAGCCTTCCGAACGGGCAATTTCCGCGCCGCCCAAACGGCCGCTCAAAAGAACCTTGATACCTTTAGCACCGAACCGCATGGTACGGCCGACTGCCTGTTTCATCGCACGGCGGAACGCAATACGACGTTCCAGCTGAGAAGCGATGTTTTCCGCAACCAAGGTTGCGTCCAATTCCGCACTTTTAACTTCTTTAATATTGACATCCACTTCCTGCGTCGTAAAACGAGTCATGGCTTTTTTGATGTCTTCGATACCGGCGCCGCCGCGGCCAATGACCATGCCCGGTTTTGCCGTATAGATCGTTAATTTAATGCGCTTTAATGTGCGTTCGATTTCGATGCGCGAGATGCCTGCGATGAAGAGATGTTTCTTCAGGAAGCGACGAATCTTCGTATCTTCAATCAAAAGCTTTGCATAATCTTTTTCGGCATACCATTTGGTATCCCAATCTTTGATGATGCCAACACGCATTCCATGGGGATTTACTTTCTGACCCACACCATTTCCCTCCTTTATTCTCTTTCGGATACTTTTACGGTCAATTGACTCGTGCGTTTGAAAATGCTGAATGCCTGCCCCCGGCTGCGCGGGTGAATCCGTTTCAGAGTCGGACCGGCATCGACAAAGGCTGTCGATACATACAGTTTATCTACATTTAAGTCATGATTGTTTTCTGCATTTGCCATCGCGCTGCGCAGGGTTTTTTCAACCACTTTCGAGGCGCGTTTCGGCGTGTGCGCAAGAATTGCCAATGCTTCACCGCAGTTTTTACCGCGAATCAGGTCAACGACAATGCGTACTTTACGAGGCGAAATGCGGATGTTGTTGGTAAACGCTCTTACTTCCATTTTCTCCTCCTTATTCCAATTCCGTCGCTTTGTCGCTCTTGTTGTGACCGCGGAACAAGCGGGTCGGTGCAAATTCACCGAGCTTATGGCCGACCATATCTTCCGTAATATACACCGGCACGTGTTTACGGCCGTCATAGACAGCGATCGTGTGACCGACAAAGTCCGGCAAGATGGTCGAAGCCCGGGACCAAGTTTTGACTACTTTTTTCTCATCCGAAGCGTTCAGTGCAGCGATCTTCTTTTCCAAGTGATCCGCAACAAACGGTCCTTTTTTTATTGATCTGGACACTCTTGTTTCCCCTTCCTTCCATTACTTGCGTCGATTGACGATCATCCGATTGGATGCTTTTTTCTTATTACGCGTCTT
The DNA here is from genome assembly GCF_018372215.1 of Negativicoccus succinicivorans. Classification (NCBI taxonomy): domain Bacteria; kingdom Bacillati; phylum Bacillota; class Negativicutes; order Veillonellales; family Veillonellaceae; genus Negativicoccus; species Negativicoccus succinicivorans. The sequence goes on from NZ_JAHAJN010000010.1 coordinate 37,987, forward strand.
CACGCCGTAAGCCGGTTTACCCCACGGAGTAACTGGACGTTTACGTCCGACCGGGGACTTACCTTCACCACCGCCATGCGGATGGTCGTTCGGGTTCATGACAACGCCGCGGTTCGCCGGGCGTTTGCCTAACCAGCGATTACGGCCGGCTTTACCGATGGTGATGTTTTCGTGTTCGGCATTGCCTACGACACCAACAGTCGCACGGCAGTTTACCAAGACACGACGAACTTCGCCGCTCGGCAGACGCAACAATGCGTATTTGCCTTCTTTCGCCATCAGCTGAGCCGAGGCGCCGGCGCTGCGAACCATCTGGCCGCCTTTGCCGATTTTCAGTTCCACGTTGTGGACCTGGGTACCGATCGGGATATTCACCAACGGCAATGCGTTGCCTACTTTGATATCGGATTCCGGTCCGCTTTCCACTATGTCGCCGACTTTCAAGCCCTGCGGCGCCAAGATGTAACGTTTTTCACCGTCCGCATAGTTCAACAGAGCGATGAAGCAGGTGCGGTTCGGATCGTATTCGATCGCCGCAACTTTTGCCGGTACATTGTCTTTCGTGCGTTTGAAGTCAATCAAACGATACCGACGTTTATGGCCGCCGCCCTGATGGCGAACGGTCATCTTTCCCGTATTGTTTCGGCCGCCTTTTCTGGTCACCGGCGCCAGAAGCGATTTTTCCGGTTCCGCTTTGGTGACTCCGTCGAAGGCCGATACGGTCATAAACCGACGCCCGGGGGTGTACGGTTTGAATGATTTGTAAGCCATTATAGTGCCTCCTTAAATCAGACGCTTACACGCCTTCGAACAATTCGATCGTTTCGCCTTCTTTAAGCGTGACGATTGCTTTTTTCCAATCGCTGCGCTTACCTTCGAAACGGCCCATGCGTTTTTTCTTGCCTTCCATACGCATGGTGCTTACCGCGGCGACTTTCACATTGAAAATTTCTTCGACTGCATCACGGATCTGGTATTTGTTGGCATTGAGAGGCACTTTGAAGGTGTATTTACCTTCCGCCATTAATGCCGTAGATTTTTCCGTAACAATCGGTTTAATTAAAATATCGCGTGCATCCATTATGCCAGCACCTCCTCGAGCTGTTTGACAGCGCCCTCGGTGATGAAGAGTTTAGTGTAATGCACGATATCATAGATATTGAGTGCGGTGACAGGCATCGCCTTGACGCCTTGAATGTTGCGTGCGCAACGTTCTAAAATGGCGTCCCCCTCCGTAATGATGAGCGCTTTATCGTTGCCGATTTCAAAGTTATTGAGCAGGTTCAATACTTCTTTTGTTTTCGGCTGCGCTAATTCGATCTCGTTGATAACAAATACGTCATCGTTAGCGACTTTGTGGCTCAACGCGGATTTGATCGCTAAGCGTCTTTGTTTCCGCGGCATCGCTTTCACGTAGCTACGCGGCTGCGGTCCGAAGATGGTACCGCCGCCAACCCACAACGGGGAACGGATGCTACCTACACGTGCCCGGCCGGTTCCTTTTTGACGCCACGGTTTTTTACCGCCGCCGCGAACCATGCCGCGCGTTTTTGTCGCGTGCGTACCTAAGCGTTCATTCGCCTGCTGGCGTACGATCGCCGCATGGATTACCGCTTCGTTGTAATCCACAGCAAATACGCTGTCCTGCAATTCTATTTCGCCGGCTTTCGCGCCGGTCATTTCATAGAGTGTTACTTTCGGCATTTATATATCCTCCCTTCCGACTTATTTGTTCGGTTTCACTGTGCTGCGAACCATAACTAAACTTCCCTTGGCTCCGGGGATACCGCCTTTGATCAGGATGATGTTGCGATCGGTGTCCACACGGACCACTTCCAGACGCTGCACAGTCGTTTGAATACCGCCCATTTGTCCCGGGAGTTTTTTACCTTTTAATACAATACCGCCGCCACCGGATGTCATGGCTCCCATGGAACCCGGTTCGCGGTGCGATTTGGAGCCGTGAGATTCCGGTCCACGCGAAAAGTTATGGCGTTTGATGCCACCAGCGAAGCCTTTGCCTTTGCTGGTACCAATCACGTCCACCAGATCTCCCGCTGCGAATATATCCGCTGCCAGAGTTTGGCCGACCGTATAATCGCCTGCTTCTTGTAAGCGCAGTTCACGGAGATATTTGACCGGGGTAACGCCCGCTTTGTCAAACTGACCCTGCATCGGTTTGGTCAAATGTTTTTCTTTGATGTCGCCGTAACCCAGCTGAATCGCCTGATAGCCATCGGTTTCATCAGTCTTTACGCGTACAACAACGCTCGGTGTCGCTTCGACAACAGTCACCGGAACGAGCTGTCCTGCTTCAGTGAAGACTTGCGTCATTCCTAACTTTTTTCCCAAAATAGCTTTCGACATGTTCGCACCTCCTTTTATAATTTGATTTCAATATTGACGCCGGCCGGGAGTTCCAACCGCATCAACGCGTCCGCCGTTTTGCTCGACGGTTCCAAAATATCGATCAGGCGCTTATGAGTGCGCATCTCGAATTGTTCGCGGCTGTCTTTATTAACGTGCGGCGAACGTAAAATAGTATAGATTGCTTTTTCCGTCGGCAACGGGATCGGCCCCGAAACGATCGCACCGGTACGGTGAGCGGCTTCGACAATTTTCGCAGCGCTCTGATCCAATGCTTTGTGATCGTAGGCTTTTAAGCGAATCCGAATTTTCTGTTCTTTCGACATAACTGTTTCCTCCCAGCGTCCATTTCTCTGAATGGGCTAACTCCATAGGAATTTCCCCGCCACAGGCGGGCCACCTCCTACTTCTTAGTTGGGCCGGCAAGAGAGCGGTTACCTCAACCGCTCTTCGCCTGCTCTTGTAAACTTATTTTTCAATCGCGCTGACAACGCCCGCGCCGACGGTGTGACCGCCTTCACGAATCGCGAAACGCAAACCTTCTTCAATCGCGATCGGCGTGATCAGTTCGATTTTCATC